>JAJQES010000371.1 GCA_021201565.1 Tannerellaceae bacterium | reverse complement strand
GAATACACCTTTTTTTATTATGATCATATTATCAACCTGGATAGAAAAGTCACTATTGACGGAAATGACCAAACAATAGAAAAAATACTTAATAAACTATTTGAAGGAACATCAAATACATGGTATATTAAGGATAAACAGGTATATATTACCCAAAAAGAAGACATTCTAACAGACACACAGCAACAGCAGACAAGAAGTCTGGAAGGTAAGATCATAGACCGTGACGGAGAACCACTGATAGGGGCCAGTATCATCGTGAGGGGAACCGGTAAGGGAACTATCACTAATATGGACGGTGAGTTCACTGTGGATGTGACCAATGAGACCATCCTGGATATCTCCTATGTAGGCTATGTCAAACAATCCGTACGTATTACGAACCAGCAGCAGCTTACCGTCGTCATGCAGACGGATGAACTTGGCCTGGAGGAAGTGGTCATTATCGGTTACGGTGTCATGAAAAAGAGTGATCTCACAGGCTCTGTGGCTTCTGTGAAAGCAGAAGACCTGGAAAAATTTCCGGCTGCAAATGTGACGGAAATGCTTAGGGGACAGGCTCCCGGTGTGCAGGTGACTCTTAATAGTACGGAACCGGGAGGATCTTCGTCGGTACTGATCCGTGGGAAACGCTCGCTAAGTAGCAGCCAGAATCCGCTGTATCTGGTCGATGGAATGATCGTTCCCCATATTGATGACCTGAATTCCACGGATATTGCTTCAATAGAGATATTAAAAGATGCTTCCTCACAGGCTATTTACGGATCACGCGCATCCAATGGTGTGATCATGATTACGACCAAACGGGGAGAAACCGGCAAAACACAGGTAGATTTCAATTCGTATGTAGGCTTCCAGACCTACCGGCGTAATTTTGATATGTATTCACCGGAAGAGTTTATTCAGCTTCGTTATTGGGCTAAATACAATGAGGGAATGGCCGAATCAGTTGGTGAGTTTAATAACATGAATATTGAAAGCGTTCTGGATGATGCTATGATGTATGATGCCTGGGTAAATAACAAGTTTACCAACTGGGAAGACCTGATGTTGAGTAATGCACTCCAGCATAAACATGACCTGAGCATACGGGGAGGAACTAACCAGTTAAAATATACGGTAGGACTTGGATACTTTGACCAGGATGGTATGGTGGAAAATTCCGGCTACCGGAGAGCTACTTTCCGTACAAACCTGGATTATTCACCGTTCAACTGGCTGGATATGGGAACTACCGTATCTTATACCCGGGATGAAAAACAATCCGCACAGGGGAATTTCAATGAAATTATTACGATGCCTGCATTGGCGCAGGCATACAATGAAGACGGCGAGTTACTGCGTGAAGTGAATAACCAGGGCGATATCAATCCGTTATGGCGGAACCGGGAATATGACCAGAAAGTACAGAACGAATATCTCATGATGTCCGCCTATGCTACCTTTAAGTTGTTTAAGGGTTTTTCATACCGTGTAGATGCCAGTATCCGTTCCAACAACCGTGAGAGCGGTGACTACAAAACAAAACTCTTTCCTGCCTCCACCGGAGAAGGCAGCATCTCCACCTTCAACCGTCAGAGTTATCTGGTCAATAATGTGATCACCTACCAATTACCCATCGCTGATGAAAACCATAAGCTCAGTGTGACACTCATTCAGAGTGTGGATCAGGATTTACAGAAAACGACCGGATATAGTTTCATTAATTCCACCACGGACCGCTTTCATTGGAATATTGCGCAGGATTCGGAAATCGACGGAGTAACCCGTACCGTCAACAGAAGCCGTTCTGTTTCCTTCGCGGGACGTGTCCAATATAATCTGATGGACCGTTACCTATTGACAGCATCTATCCGGCGGGATGGAGCCTCCGTATTCGGCGAAGGTAATAAATGGGCTAATTTTCCTTCAGTAGCCTTAGCCTGGCGAATCAATGAGGAGACTTTTATGCAGGATATGAACTGGCTGGATATGCTGAAATTACGTATCAGTTACGGAGTAGTCGGTAACTGGGCCATTTCTTCTTACCGTACATTAGGGCTTGCCAATAATTATGAATATCTTTTGAATGACAAATTAGTGGTAGGCTATTTACCCACCACTGAATTATTAAACAAGAATCTGAAATGGGAAACAACAAATTCAACTAATTTCGGTATTGACTTTAGTATTTTCAATGGAAAACTAAGCGGTTCACTTGAACATTACCAGACCTACACAAACGACCTGCTTATCAGGCGTTCCGTACCGACAATCACTGGTTACAGCACCATGTGGGACAACCTTGGGAAAACAAAAAGCTGGGGATGGGAAGCGGCATTACACAGCAAGGTCATCAAGACGCGTGACCTGGAATGGAATATAGGTGCTACCATATCCACCCAACGCAATAAAATTGTCCGCATTGACGGACGTATGGATGAGGATGGAAATCCGGTAAATGATCTTTCCAATAACTGGTTTATAGGCGAATCAATGAATGTAGCTTATAATTATGTATTTGGCGGTATCTGGCAGGAGGGCGAAGTTCCCACCGAAAATGATTACCTTCCGGGAGATGCGGCCCCTGTTCCGGGTGATATAAAGCTACTGGATTACAATGGAGATGGACAGATTACTACCGATGACCGGAAAATTTATAATCTGGATCCGGACTGGTATGCCACGATCAATACCTCGTTCTATTATAAGGGAATCGATTTATCACTGGAATTCTATACCGTACAAAATGTCACTAAGAGTAATCCATATCTGTATGCCTACAACCAGGGAGGTTCGCTGAATGGAAAAAAGAATGGTATCAAAGTGAATTACTGGACACCGGAAAACAGATCCAATGAGGCCCCACGTCCGCAATATACAGCTTCTGTCCCTTATTTTGGTGTATTGGCCTATCAGGATGCTTCTTACTTCCGCCTGCGTACAGCCACATTGGGATATACCTTCCCAAAAAAATGGACGACAAAAGTCCATATAGAGAAACTACGGTTTTATTTCACCGGAACCAATCTGTTTACAGTCACAGATTACAAATCTTATAGCCCTGAGAAAGAACCCGGAGGATACCCTGAACCGCAGACATTCACTTTTGGTGTGAATGTAAGTTTTTAATCTTTAAATTATACTCGTATGAAACGAATCATTTATTATATACTCCTGATTACATTCTCAGCAACGATAGTTAGTTGTGAAGATTTTCTGAGAGAAGAATCTGAATACCAGTTCACGACCAACTCATTATTTGAGACACCGGAAGGTTTGGAAAAAATGGTAATCGCCCTCTATCCTTATGAAAGAAGTATATCCCGTGCCGGAAATTCAAACGGATTCCTTGGTTCCTTCCTTTGGGGTGAACGGACAACGGATCTGGTAGTCTTCACAACAGGAGACGATGCGAATCTTTCACGGTACACCAGTCCGGGACCGAGCAGTAATATCGGTGATCTTATATATAATCCTTTCTGGACACGACGTTATTACCTGATCGGACGTGCAAATGAAATCATCTATTATGGAAAAGAGTTTGGTGACGAAACCATAGAAACAGTTGCCGAAGCCTCTTTCTGGCGGGCCTATTGCTATTATGGATTGTGGAGCCGCTTCTCGCGGTTATTCCTGACTACAGAACCGATCACCCGGGATAACATGGAAGATCTGGTATATACACCGGCAGACAGTGCTGATGTATTTAAGTTAATGTACGAAGACCTGACCCGGGCAGTGGAAGGCTTACCTGCCAGCCGTAAAAACACAGACCAATCAGGCCGTGTTGACAGAGCAGCCGCCAGGCATCTGAAAGCACTGGTGGCAGCCTGGGCAAAAGATTGGCAAACTGTCGCAGATGAGGTGGAAGCCATAGAAGCCGAAGGTGCTTATACCTTAGCAACAGATGTAACCAATATTTTTAACCGCCAGGATCTGCACAATGTGAGTGAAGCTCTTTTCACTCTTATTTTCTCTAATGAAAGAGGTGGCGGAGATGGACACCGGTTGGGTACACAATATATCAATACCATCGCTGAACAATCTTATACTACTAAGTTAGTGAACGGACAGCAGGTAAAATATCATGAAGATAATTTAGGAAAATCCTGGGGACTTGTTTTCCCAAATAGTTACCTGATGTCTTTATACAATCCGGATGACCAGCGGTTGAAAGGATATTACAAAAAGGATTATACCTATCAAAATCCGGAGGCCATAGTAACAGTGCCACCTTCGGACCTATTGATTGATGAGAATACAGGCAGACCCTATCGAACTACATTCAATATGTCCGGACAGGATGTGACTACATCTATCGGTGATATAATTTACGGACGTGACCTGGTTGCCGGCGGAAAAAATAAATTAGACAGACGTGCAATTCTCCCCTCAAGCCTAAAAATGTGCGATCTTTATACAAAATCATTGGATACTGATGGGCCAATCAGTTATAAAGATCAGATTATCTACCGCTTATCTGAATCCTTTTTGCTGGCGGCAGAAGCTCATGACCACCTGGGGAATCAGGAACGGGCCCGCTATTATTATAACCAGATATGGACCCGTGCGGGAAATGAACCGGTAACTGGTGAAATTACATTTGATATGATCCGTGATGAAAACGCCCGTGAACTTGCCTTTGAAGGCCGGCGTTGGGATTTCCTGAAACGTAATGGAATCTGGTATAGCCAGATGGCAAAATACGCAGGCGATTTTACCCAATATCCGGGAGCAGGGACTTTATATGATAGGACTACTTATACCGAAAATAACGGAAGAGATCCGGAATTCGGACCGAATCCTGATTATTATGCGGACTTTACCGGATCGGATAATGATGTATTAGTAAGATTCAATGTAAGGCCTTTCCATGTGAACTGGCCTATACCACAAGCCCAGATTGATGCGATGGGAGAAGAAAATTTCCCGCAAACAGAAGGATACAGATAATTGAAAAATAATAACCGGGAAGACTTATCTTATTGATTCTCCGGATAAGAGGATCTTCTGAACCATCTTTTAATAATGTGGGATCAGAAGATCCCACTAATCCGGAAAATATAATATTTCCCTCTTAGAATCACTTATATGAAACACATATTGATATTATTCAGTGTACTGACAGCCTTCTTATCCGCATATGGACAAAAGGATATAAAGAAAGGATATAAATATATACAGGTAGAATCCAAACCGTGGATTCACGGTAATCTGGATACACCCTGGAAAACCTATGATACAAAAATCGTACGGAATATCATTAACTATGAAATCTGTACGGATTTTGAAGTAAACAAATATGGAAGCCGTACCGACAGAAAAGTAAATGCAACCGGTTATTACCGGGTAGAGAAACTAAATGGCCGCTGGTGGGTCGTTGACCCGGAAGGGTACCTAAATATCCATACAGTTATCAATTCATTACGTCCCGGTGGTTCCGAACGTAATAAAAGGGTTTTTGACGAAAAATTCCAAACTATGGATAAATGGATGAAGGATACTGCCGACTCATTAATTTATTATGGTTTTACCGGAACAGGATCATGGAGTGAAGATCATTGGGTCATGGAAAATAATAAAGGCCAGGAAAAACAATTGTCCTATGCACCCAACCTGAATTTCATGAGTTCCTATGGTAAAAAGAGAGGAGGTACTTATCAGTTACCGGGTAATACCGGTTATCCCAATCAATGCATATTTGTTTTTGATCCGGAATTTGAAATTTTCTGTGATGAACATGCCCGGCAGGTATTAAAATACAAGGGGGATAAAAACCTTTTCGGTTTTTTCTCAGATAATGAAATGCCTTTAGGTAAAAAGAATCTGGAAGGTTACCTGACACTCGAAAATAAAAAGGATCCAGGTTATCTGGCTGCCCGGGCCTGGATAGAAAGTAAAGGCATTACGGAAGCCGGTATTACAGATGACCACCGGGAAGCATTTACCGGCTATGTCGCTGAAAGATATTACCGGATTGTCTCTGCTGCTCTGAAAAAGTATGCACCAGAGTATATGTATCTTGGAAGCCGTTTACATGGAGGTGCTAAAAATGTGATGCCAATTATAGAAGCCGCCGGGAAGTATTGTGATATCATTTCTTTGAACTATTATGGGGTATGGACACCGGAAGAAGATTTAATGAATAAATGGGAAAAAGTTTCCGGAAAACCTTTCATGATAACAGAGTTTTATACCAAAGCAATGGATGCCGGATTAGCAAACACGACCGGTGCCGGTTTTACAGTCCATACACAACAGGACAAAGGGTATGCCTATCAACATTTTTGTCTTACCCTGCTGGAATCAAAATCCTGCGTGGGCTGGCATTTCTTTAAATACCAGGACAATGATCCTACTGCAAAAAATGTAGATCCATCCAACATAGATTCAAATAAAGGAATTGTAAATAATGATTTTGACTATTATCCTGATTTGATGAACCTGATGAAAGAGTTTCATATAAACCGTTACTATATTATTGATTACCTGGATGAATAAAAAAGCTGAATTGGTATACTGGCTTATCCTCTTCTCTTTTCTGTCCGGTATCACCCGGGCAGAAAACTATTATGTGCATGCCTCCACAGGAAATGACAGCAATCCGGGCACTTCTACGGAGGTTACCTGGCAAAGCCTCCAAAACATCAATAACCATACGTTTCAACCGGGGGATACGCTGTTCATGGCCCGGGGAAGCCGGTGGTCCGGAACAATAAAACCGAAAGGTTCCGGAGCACCCGGCCTTCCTGTGGTTATAACGGCTTACGGAGAAGGGAATAAACCACTTATAGATCTAAAATACGAACAATATATAGACAAAAAGGCTGGTGAAGCAACCATTCTGTTTTTTTGAAATGAACAGGGAGATCACACTCCCTGTTCATTACGTTATTAATATTCCACAGGATAGTCTTTCTTAAACGGCTGGCCGCTGAAAGCATTCTTAGAGGTCCAGTTCTCTGCCGGAGCAGTCCAGAATGAATCAGTTGCCGGCAAACCTAAGGCAAGGAAACTTTCGGAAGTGATATACATACTTCCGTTGTTGCTGTACCAGTCTCCTAACTCCGGCTGATGGCCTGCAAATCCAATTGTCAGATACCCATCCGGGGTAAAGTTTGTTGGATTACTGAATATACTTTTATGGACTGCTGTCAGGGCAGAACGGATCTGGCCTTCCGTATGTTTTTCAGCTAACTGCTTTTTCCAGGCCAACAAGGATAAGGGCTGGAAGGAGGCCGAACGATAAGTCAGTGAACGTCCGAACGGAGGAAAAGATCCATCCGGGGCCACCAGTCGTTCCAGATGTTCGGAGAATCGCTGCATACGTTTCAATGCTCTTTCATAGGTTTCCTTTCGTACCCGGTTATGCGCCACCAATACTTCTAAAATCTCCACCAGCATGGGATGGATGACAAATGAGTTATAATAATCGAAATGGAATTTCTCGCCATCCGCATACCAGCCGTCTCCTACGTACCATTCTTCCATTTTCCGGATAGTCAGATCTATACGCATCGGATCGGATTCTTCACCTACCATCAACAGGAATGCTTCATTCATGGCAGCAAACAACAGCCAGTTGGTATAAGGAGGTTTGACCCGTCTCAATTGTTTTAATTCCAGGATGATCCGTTCTTTTGTTTTATTGTCCAATGGTTCCCATAGTTGTTTGGGCGCACGGATCAGTGCATTTGAGAAATATGCCGAATCAACTAACGGCTGCCCTTCGTTTCTCCATAACAGGTAATCGGGGCTACCCGGATCAACCGAATGAACATAACTCTGAAGCGCCCATTCCCGTAACTGTTTCCTCTTTTTGCCTTCTTCGGTATTATCATCCGGCAACGTCAACCAGGGAGCCAGTCCGGAAATTAAACGACCGAAACATTCCATATAGGTTACTCCAATATCCCGGCCATCCCAGGTAGGACTTACCTCAACGGTCATATTCTTTCTCAATTCGCCTTTAGCCATATTAGAAAGAACCGGTTGAGACATCCGGTATAAAAGATCACACCAATAGGCCCGGTCATTCTGCTGTTGTTGGTGCGGTGCGGCAGAAGAAGTAGAAGTTGCCGAGGCTCCAAATGGTTGAGCTGCTAATAAAGAAGTAGCAGATGTGGC
The DNA here is from genome assembly GCA_021201565.1 of Tannerellaceae bacterium. Classification (GTDB taxonomy): domain Bacteria; phylum Bacteroidota; class Bacteroidia; order Bacteroidales; family Tannerellaceae; genus UBA4116. Next base: position 7,531 of record JAJQES010000371.1, on the reverse strand, counting down.
TGCAAATGCTTTACAAAATATACGTCTGTTCATGCTATCTGTTTTTCATGTTTTTTACTCCTGTAAAAGTAAAAACAGATATCCGGACACAACTCTACTTATCTTTCAAAATGGTAGAGTCATTACTTAAAAAATGATCATTTATTCATACACCAGGCTGGAGAGCCGTTCAGGACTAAGGATTTCGTTTGCGACTGCCAGCAGATCCGAAGCCGTTATTTTGTCTATTTTCCGGAACACATCCTGTAACATATCATACCGGTTGTGATACAAATAACTTTTACCTAACCCCAGAAAAAGACTCTCTTTATTATCACCGGATACTCCCAATTGTCCTCTTAATTGTTTTTTTGCAACAGTAAGCTGGGAAGTTGTCAGACCGGTTTTGCACAGGCGGTTCAATTCACGATACACCAGATCCATTGCTTTCTGAAGATGGCGGGGATCGGTTCCAAAATAAATATTGAATAAGCCGGTATCCGAATAAGAGGTAACAGACGAATCCACATTGTAAACCAATCCGTATTTTTCCCGTAAAGAGAGATTCAGACGGCTATTCATTCCCGGTCCTCCCAGTATATTATTGAGCAGGAAAAGGGCAACCCTTTTTTCATCATACATACTATAAGCTCTTCCCCCTATTACAACATGCGCCTGATGAGTGTCCATATTTTCCCGGCGGTGAACCCGGCTGGCAGCTCCCGGAGCAATACGGCCGGATGAAGATACAGGCCGGACAGGCATATCTCCAATCTGTCTCCGAACCTGGTCTTTGATTTTAGTAAACGGAAGCCTTCCCATGGAAAAGAAAACCATGTTATTAGGTGAATAATACCGTTCCAGAAAGGAGAGCCCTGATGCAGAAGTGAAAGTTGATAAGGTTTCCTCTTCTCCTAAAATATTATGGCCCAACGCATGGCCCTGAAATAAAATATTCTCGAATTCATCATAGATAAGTTCCGAAGGGCTATCCTTGTATGAGTTGATCTCATCCAGAATAACTTCTTTTTCTTTCAGCACTTCAGATTCCGGAAATTCTGAATGAAATAAAATATCCGTCAGGAGCTCCAGCGCACGTTTGAAATGTTCTTCCATAAAAATAGAATAGACAAACGTATCTTCTTTGGTGGTATAGGCATTCAGCTCACCTCCCACATTCTCCATCCGGTTTAAAATATGCCAGGACTTTCTATGGCTGGTACCTTTAAATAACATGTGTTCAACAAAATGAGCTAATCCGAACTCCGATGAAAACTCATCTCTTGACCCGGCACGAATAGCAAAACCACAGTAAAAAACTTCCGACTCGCCCGGAAGGTGGATCATTCGCAATCCGTTGTCCAGTACCTCTGTATAATAGTGCATGTTAACTATCTTCTTTTTGGGGCTGCAAATGTATAACTAAATTCTGTAAATTCCATTTATAACATCCTTTATTCCAAAATTTCAAGTATATTCTTACCTTTGCATGGAAGGAACAGAATATGGAAGAAGATTTTGATATACGAAATACTCGCACACCGGACCATGAAAGAGATTACGAAAATGCCCTTCGTCCTCTCTCTTTTCTGGATTTCCGGGGACAGGCCAAAGTGGTCGAGAATCTGAAAATATTTGTAACAGCTGCCCGGATGCGCAAGGAAGCACTGGACCATGTATTATTACACGGACCTCCCGGACTTGGAAAGACAACTCTTTCCAATATCATCGCCAACGAATTAGGAGTCGGATTTAAAGTCACCTCAGGACCGGTATTGGATAAACCGGGCGATTTGGCGGGAGTGTTGACTTCACTGGAAGAAAACGATGTCCTGTTTATTGATGAGATTCACCGGTTAAGCCCTGTGGTAGAAGAATATCTTTACTCAGCGATGGAGGATTACCGGATTGATATTATGATTGATAAAGGGCCCAGTGCACGCTCTATCCAGATTGATCTTTCTCCTTTCACACTTGTAGGTGCCACTACAAGAAGTGGACTTCTGACCAGTCCGCTACGTGCCCGTTTCGGGATCAATATGCACCTTGAGTATTATGATGCGGAAACGCTGACAAAGATTATACTCCGGAGCGCAACTATTTTACAGGTAAAATGTGAGCTCAATGCAGCAAAAGAGATTGCTTCCCGTAGCCGGGGGACTCCCCGTATTGCCAATGCACTTTTAAGAAGAGTCCGTGACTTTGCGCAGGTTAAAGGGAACGGTGAAATTGATAAAGCCATTGCCTGTTATGCATTGGAGGCGCTGAATATCGACCGGTACGGTTTAGACCAGATTGATAATAAACTGCTTACCACAATCATTGATAAATTTCAGGGAGGGCCTGTTGGCCTGACCACTATTGCCACAGCTTTAGGAGAAGATCCCGGAACACTTGAAGAAGTCTATGAACCGTTTCTTATCAAAGAAGGTTTTATCAAACGAACCCCCCGGGGAAGAGAAGTGACCGAACTGGCCTATACACATCTGGGACGTACCAGAGCGGATGGCCGGCAAGGTTTCATTTTTGAATAAAAAATATGGCAACAGGAATAAAACGGCTGGCAAAAGATACGGCAATTTATGGGATGAGCAGCATTCTTGGGAAACTCCTGAACTGGATGTTGGTTCCCATGTATGTACGGGTACTTCCCAACACGGCGGATTACGGAATTGTAACCAATATATATGCATGGATTGCTTTGTTAGTAGTGCTCCTGACTTACGGAATGGAGACGGGTTTCTTTCGCTTTATCAATAAAAAAGAAGAAGTAGAACCACTCCGGGTTTACACTACTTGCCTGGTATCGTTGTTATTTACCTCTCTGCTTTTTATTATCACTGTTCTGTTCTTCCTGTTACCTATCAGCCGGGCAACAGGCTATGAGCAACATCCCGAATATATTGCGATTATGGGAATAGTTGTTGCTATGGACGCTTTTACTTCTCTTCCATTTGCTTTTCTGAGATACCAGGGAAAAGCTTTCCGGTTTGCTTTGCTGAAATGTATCAATATTTTTCTGAATATCATCCTGAATATCTTTTTCCTGATCGTTTGTCCATGGCTGGCAACACACTATCCGGCCTCAGTTAACTGGTTTTACGTGCCTGATTATGGAGTAGGATACATATTCATTTCTAATCTTATTACAACAGTCGGAAATCTGTTGTTATTGATCCCGGAATTCAGAACAGCACTGACAGCACGGTTTGACGCAGCTTTGCTAAAACAGATTCTGCGTTATTCTTTTCCTCTTTTATTGCTGGGCGTAGCAGGTATCTTCAACCAGACGGCGGATAAAATACTATTTCCTCTGCTGTTTGATGATAAAAATTATGCTAACTCACAATTAGGCATATATGGGGCCTGTTTTAAAATCGGAGTAGTCATGGTCATGTTTATACAGGCTTTCCGGTATGCCTATGAGCCTTTTATTTTTGCACAAAACAAAGGGAATAATGTTCAGGCTTATTCTACAGCCATGAAGTATTTCATCATTCTATCTCTGGCTATCTTTCTGGCTGTCATGTTTTACATGGACATTTTCAAACATTTTGTAAGTCCGGACTATTATCCCGGTCTGGCTGTTGTTCCGATTGTGATGTTAGGAGAGTTCTTTTTCGGAATTTATTTTAACCTTTCTTTCTGGTATAAAATGATTGACCAGACCCAATGGGGCGCTTTATTCTCGGCCATCGGATGTATAGTAACAGTATCCATTATTCTTCTATTCGGTCCTACATACGGATATATGGCCTGTGCCTGGGCTTCTTTCTTCTGTAATTTACTGATGATGTTCCTCTCGTTTGTGATCGGACAAAAGAAATATCCGATTCAATATGATTACCGGTCAGCAATCACGTATAGCGGTTTAGCAATTGTGCTATATGCCATAGCGATGTTCCCAACAATCAATCCTGAGTGGTTAAGAATTCTTTACAGAACAGTTATATTGAGTATCTACATTGGTTTTACAATTAAAAGAGATTTACCTTTGCACGAACTTCCCGTAATCGGAAAATATTTCAAATGAAAGCGATGGAGAAAAACTGGATATACGTACACATAAAAGAGTTTTTCATTCGGAACTTTGATGTCCGGCAAGAGAAAGAGAATGAACAGGAGATCATTGAATCTATTAAAAAAGGTGTAGAATTCAAAGGTTCTAATTTGTGGGTACTGATCTTTGCCATTTTCATCGCTTCGCTGGGGTTAAACATGAATTCTACCGCAGTTATCATCGGAGCCATGTTAATCTCTCCCCTCATGGGGCCTATTATGGGATTCGGACTTGGATTAGGGATTGCAGATGTTGAACTGGTTAAATCAGCTTTCCGGAATTTTGCCATTGCGACCATTGTCAGTGTAGTGACCTCTACAGTTTATTTTCTGATTACTCCTTTCAGTGAAGCACAAAGTGAGCTATTGGCCCGGACAACTCCAACCATATATGATGTACTTATTGCTTTTTTCGGAGGTCTGGCAGGGATTGTAGCCAGTTCTACAAAAAGTAAGGGAAATGTGATTCCCGGCGTAGCAATTGCCACAGCTCTTATGCCGCCTCTTTGTACAGCCGGCTACGGACTGGCCAGCGGTCAATTCTATTATTTTCTGGGTGCTTTTTACCTTTTCTTTATTAATACGGTTTTTATCAGTCTGGCTACCTTCCTGGTAGTGCGTCTACTGAAATTCCCTAAAAAAGTATTTCTGGATAAACAACAGGAGACCAGAGTAACACGTTATATTGGTATCATTGTATTCTTTACTATTATTCCCAGTCTGTTTCTGAGTTATAACCTGATCCGCAGTAGCTATTTCAACCAACAGGCTACTAAATTCATAACCCAGGAACTCACTTTTACAAACGCTCAGATTATCAATAAAACCATTATTGATACAAGGGATAAAAAAGAGATCCGGGTTCTTCTGTTAGGAGACCCCGTTCCGGAAAGTATGATTGAACATGCCCGGCAAAAACTTAATCAATATCATTTGAAAGATGTAAACCTGGTGGTACAACAAGGGCTTAACCAGGAGAATATGGATATCAACGAGCTGAAAAGTATGCTGATGCAGGACCTTTACAAAAACAGCGAAGAGGTATTACGTATTCAGGCCATTCAGATCGATTCCCTGAAACGGAATCTGGAATTATACAAAACGTACGATAAGTTAACTCCGGAACTTCTCCCTGAGATGAAGGTACTATTCCCTTCCATCCGGGAGGCCTCTTGTTCACACACGTATATTATGCATACAGACGAACAACTACCGGATACCGTCATGTTGGTTTACCTGAAAAGCAATAAGGTCTTTAGCAGTGAAGACCAAAAAAAACTGGCTGATTGGCTGGCAGCCAGGACTAATATGGAAAACATTAAATTATTAATAGAATAAAACAATTTGTATGAAAAAGTTATGGGCAGTACTACTGCTGGTTATGACAGTTAATCTTACCTATGCAGATGAGGGCATGTGGGTGTTAAAGGAACTAAATCAACAAAATCTGGCAAAAATGAAAGAGTTGGGATTAACTCTTTCTTATGAAGATTTGTATAACGAATCCGGTCCGAGTATCAGCAATGCGATTGTGATCTTCGGTGGAGGTTGTACAGGTGTCACTGTTTCCAACCAGGGACTTGTGTTTACAAATCACCATTGTGGTTATGGAGCGATCCAGCAGTTAAGTAGTGTGGAGCATGATTACCTGAAAGATGGTTTTGTATCTCAAACAATGGAAAAAGAGTTACCGGTTCCGGGGTTAAGTGTACGGTATCTCCGGGAAACGGTGGACGTGACTGACCAGATCAATCCTAAAATTGATCACATTCGTGATGAATACAAACGGTTGGCAGCAGCAGATTCAATCGGAAAAGAGATCTGTAAAAAATATGAGGCAGATGAATTTATTGCCGCCGATGTAATTCCTTTTTACAATGACAACAAATATTTTCTGGTGGTATATAATGTCTACAGAGATGTACGGTTAGTATTTGCACCTCCCAGCTCCGTAGGAAAATTCGGTGGTGATACCGACAATTGGATGTGGCCCCGTCACACCGGAGATTTTTCTGCTTTCCGGGTATATGCAAACAGTTCTAACCAACCGGCAGAATATGATCTCAATAATACACCTTATCAACCAGCCTACGTTGTTCCGGTATCCCGCAATGGATATGAAGAAAACGACTATGCGATGACAATCGGTTTCCCGGGCAGTACCAACCGCTATCTCAGTTCATGGGGAGTAGATCAACGGGTTGAAAATAGCAATAAGCCACGGATTGAAGTACGTGGAATCAAGCAGGGAATCTGGAAAGAAGCGATGAACGCCAGTGATGCTGTACGGATCAAATATGCCTCTAAATATGCAGGAAGTTCCAATTACTGGAAAAACTCCATCGGAATGAACAAAGGTTTAGCCAACCTGAATGTGATAGGCCGGAAGCAACAGGAAGAAGCAGCATTTAAAGCGTGGGTAGAACAGGATCCTGCACGAAAAACCAAATATGGGGATGTACTTTCTTTACTGGAAAAAGGATATACCTCTACCAATAAGACCAGAGAATATATGACCTATCTTACAGAAGCATTCTTTAGCGGAGCTGAAATCGTACGGTTAGCACGGATGATACAGAGTGTAGATGTAAAAGGTTCAACCCCAGAGGAAATTAACATATTTCTGGAAGACCGTGTTCAGCCTTTCTTCAAAGACTATGAACCCACTTTAGACGAAAAAGTACTTGCAGCTATGATGCAGATTGTAAAAGAGCGGATACCTGCTGAATATCTTCCTGATATTTATCCGGCTGTGGACAAGAAATACAAAGGAGACTATAAAAAATACGCAGCAGACCTGTTCAGAAAAACATCTTTGTTATCGTATGATAACATCGTGGCTAGGCTGAAAGATCCGAAGTTGTTTGAGAAATCGAAAAAAGACCCTGCAACCGAATTAAGTTTATCTGTTTTAATCGCGCTTTTCGATCTGCAACAACAAATGGGAGATGCGCAATATGACATTGCGAAAGGGGAACGACTCTACTTTGCCGGTTTAACTGAAATGTATCCGGACCGTTCTTTCTATTCCGAAGCCAATTTTACCATGCGGCTCAGTTATGGCAGTATCAAAGGATACCAACCGTACGATGCAGCCTGGTATTATTACTATTCAACGGATAAAGGGATTCTGGAAAAAGAAGATCCGGACAGTGATGAATTCTGGGTACAGCCTGAAATCCTGGACCTGATCCGTAAAAAAGATTTTGGGCCTTATGCAGATGCAAACGGAAACATGAACCTCTGTTTTCTGACTAATAACGACATTACCGGTGGTAATTCGGGAAGTCCGATTCTGGATAAAAACGGTCATCTGATCGGTTTGGCATTTGACGGAAACTGGGAAGCCATGAGTGGTGATATTGCCTTCGAGCCGGATCTGCAACGTTGCATTGGAGTAGATATCCGTTATATGTTATTCATGATTGATAAATGGGCCAAATGTCCCAGACTATTAAACGAAATTGACAATTAATAATTATCAATTCAATAT
>JAJQES010000255.1 GCA_021201565.1 Tannerellaceae bacterium | reverse complement strand
GCTTATGTTCGTTTTGTGAAAAAGTTGTTAGATAACTAATTTGTATATGTTTATGAAAAAGATACAAAGTAACCTATTCTATATCTTCCTTTTACTCATTCTTTTTACAGGATGCAAAAATGAGGACGATGAAGGCCTGAGTGCCGGCAAACCATCTATGGATATTACCGTAACTCCGCAGGACGGATTAAAATATGGAGATGAAATCATCGTTTCCGGAACACTATCCGATGAACGTAATCTGGGAATGTACCAGATTTCAGTCACCGACCAGGAAGGAAATGTGTTGTTGGAGAAAATCCAGATGTTATTAGGAACCTCTTTCCAGGTAGATGAGACCATCACACTGCCTATGGTCGCTCATGCAAAAGATGGGAACCTGAATTTCCATTTTAATCTCCGGAATAGCCGCGATGGAGTAGAAGAGAAGGAGTTCACAATCAGCAATGTCCGGGTTCCGGAATTACAACAATTGTATCTCATTCTGGAAAATAATACGGTTTACCAGATGAACCGGGAAGGAAATCTATTTGAAATAGAAACCTCTTTTCCGGCCGGTGCCAGAGGCTTCTTTTCGACAACACCCTCTCTGACGGGATTATTTTGGGGATATGACGGAAAAGAGATTACCTGTCTGGCAAAAGATCCGATCCCGGTTGGACATGATATTGAGGCTTTTTATAAGATTTCGTTCAATCCTTATACTTTTGACCTGAACCTGGGTGAGTATGCTCAATGGACTGCTTTACCTTCTTCGGATTGTTTCTATATTTTAGGAACCATCTCCGGCCACTGGCAGGATGGAGAGATCAGGAATGAAATGGCTAAAATGAAAATGCAGGGATACCAGAGTGGAGAACAACGGTATTATTCCTGGATACCACCGGATGGAGATGATCCGGAAACCGGTATGTGGGGAGAAATAGCCTCAGGAGAATTCCGTTTCAAACGGGGAGGAGAGGAGTACTATCTGTTATGGGATGGATCTGCTATTATAGAAGGGTCTTCCAATGATGTGTCCCGGAGTTTTTATACCTCTGCCGGTGGTCCGTTGGAATTCCGGATCTATTTTGATGGAGATGAATGTACCGGTGTCCGGTTAAGTGATACACAACGTTCCCTGGAATTTGAACCGGCTGGTATTAAAATCAATGGTATACAAGTAACAGAACAGATTGATTTTGCAGGAAATACTTTATCCTTAAAACCGGGTACTAATTATATTTATGAATCCGCTATCGTGCTGAAACAGGGTGAAGCTATTGTTTCCCGGGATATGGACATGTCCCGCCTGATGGGAGATACAGACCTGTTTACCGGAATAGGGAACACAAGCTGGTCTCTGACAGGGCCACAGGGTACCTATACGATCCGGATTGACCTGTTTAAAGGAAGTTTCTATGCCTGTCCGTTGGATGGATATCCGTCAGTAATTTATCTGAATGGCTGGAGCTGGAGTAAAAATGCCTCTTCTGATGCGGTTACATGGGATGCAGATTATGAATTGGCACTTACCAACAATGGAAATAATGTCTATGAAACCACTTTATATAACTGGGGATGGGGTGGTACGTTCACCTTGAGTGCAACTCATCCGTATAGTGAAACAGAAAGAACCCATATTCCGGTAGCTCTTTTTGATACGGAATATGCAAGTGGTACTGAATTTACTTTGCCTTCGGGTGTGGGTGTCTTCCGGATCAGTGTAGATCTGAGAGATGGATTAACTATCTCCGGTTCAACTGTGGGAAGCGTCAATAACCAGGTGTTAAGACTCACGTTTGAGCAGCAATAAGGTTGAACCTTTATTTATTCAAATGGTACAGATCCCTCCTTTATCTGTTGAGAAGGGGAGGACTGTACCATTTTTTTGCGGAAAGATCGTATCTTTGTCTTTCCAAAGAAATAGAAAGTTGTAATGAAACGTATATTCTGTCCTAAGTGTGACCAGCAGTTGTCTTTTGACGAAACGAAATATCCGGAAGGAAAAATCCTTGTTTTTGTATGTACACAGTGTACCCATCAGTTTAAAGTACGATTGGGTCGAAAGGTAGTGAAAGATAAAACCGGCGAAGAGAAAGAGGTAAAAGAGGCTGATTTCACGTATGGATTTATTACTGTGATAGAAAATCAGTTTGGCTATAAGCAGGAATTTCCATTGGTATTAGGAGATAATATTATCGGACGTAGAAATAAAGATACGATTGGTGTGGATATTCCTATTCTGACAGCTGACCCCAGCATGGGACGTAAACATTGTGTGATCCATGTAAAAGAGAGAGAGGGTAAACTACTTTATTCTCTGCGTGATTTTCCCAGCCTTACCGGTACATTTTTAAACAATACACTTTTAGGAAAGAAAGAACAGGCATATATCCATGAAGGAGATATTATAACGCTTGGAGCGACTACTATTATTTTGAATGAGGGAGTTCTTTAATACAGATAATAATTTATTATTAAACATAATCGTAATTATGAAAATATATAAGAGAATCCGGGAAGAGGGCTGAGGGATAAAAAAAGTCCGCATACAACTTCACAGTTATATACGGACCAAACAAATAACAA
>JAJQES010000433.1 GCA_021201565.1 Tannerellaceae bacterium | reverse complement strand
CCCCATGAACAATTTACCTTTGTAGGTTTTTCTATCACCTTTACCCATAATACATGGATTTTATAAGTTATAGAACAATTTTACAATCTTAAAGTTGTTTTTTCCCTGTATTTCCCTCCTCTACTTTGTATCGAAGAGCACCTGTAAGATGCCAACCGCACTTTTCTCACGGGGAGTCATACGAAGGCGCATGTTGGTAACAATAAAAGAGTCACCCTCAGAATGTACCAGATTGAACTGATCCTTCAGTACACTATAGGAATCAGTACTATACAGAGGGAATGTTTTCCAATCCTCTTCACCGTTTTTATATTCCAGAGACCATTCTACCGGTAATTGTACCCCTCCATTGTCATCATACCAATAAACGGAAAAAGCTTTTACATCTGTTGGTTGTTCAAAGGTAAAGTCAATGTACTGTTGCTTTCCGGCCTGTGGATAAGAGGTCCAGCGTTCCATAGCGGTATCAAAAGAATGTGAAGGGAATTTACCATTCAGAATAGAATGGACATTTTCACCACTATGCGTATAAGACGCTGTTACATCCCGCATAATCAACGGCAGAAATTCAAAACCATCTTTCAGTCTCTCCTCTGTTTCTGCAAACCATACATTCATCGAAGATACTCCCCGGTTATTCCACGCATAATAAGGGATCAGGTTCAGTTGTGATGTATGTAGCTCTCCTTTATTATCTATGTATGCAGCCTGTATCCCACGAATCACTTCAATTCCTTTTAACAGACCGTTCTCTTCCCTGCTCACCTCCGGGTCCGGAGTTATCCGGGAAATCATATAACTATCAGCACTTCCTTCATTATCTATTCCTTCCGCACAATAGACTAATGGACCACGGCTAATGGCCACTTTATTACGGTCTGCCTCTACCTCTTCAATCGTATGCGTATAACGCACCGGCATAGGCAACCTTAGTTCAACCACATCTCCGGCTTTCCAGATCCGGTCCAATGTTACAAACCCTTTCTCTATAACCGGATTTTCAATTTTCTGTCCATTTACAGAAACTTCCCAGGCACTATAAGAATTATCAATATAGTGATATAACTTTCCGGGAACCAGTTGAGTACCTGTCCAGGTCGGAATACGCAGTTTTAACGAGAAATTCTGTTTTTTCTTTTGGGGAGTAACGGCTATCCGGATCTGTTCGTCAAAGGGATATTCAGTTGTTTGTACCAGGTTCACTTTACCCGAAGCCAACGGAATATCCACAGAATTCCCCGTATAAAATGCACAGTAAATCTCTTTATCCGTATGGGCATACATCAATCCGGAGACCTGAGGAATCAAACGAGCCAGATTGGTTGGACAGCAGGCAGTACCAAACCAGTGGGAACGGTCTACCCTACCGGATGACTCAAGCGGATTCACATAAAAGAATTTATTTCCTTCCAGATTGACTCCGGCAAGTACATTATTCAGGAGTGCGATCTCAGCAACATCCATGTATTTACCGTCTTTTTCCAACAGGAACATCCGGTGGTTAAAGAACACATTTCCAACTGCCGCACAAGTCTCATTGTAAGCCTCTTTATTAGGTAATACATATTCGGGACCAAACCCTTCTATCCCGTGAATAGCGCCCAATCCACCGGTAATATGCATCCGGGTATCTACTATATTGTGCCAGATACAGTCAAGAGCCGGATTCAGGGTAGAATCGGCGGTTAATGTTCCGACATCCGACATAGCTGAATAGAGATAGACAGCACGCACCGCATGACCCACCGCTTCACACTGTTCCCGTACCGGCGCATGTTGCTGTGCATACTCAGGTGACATCGTCCCCTCCCCATCCGGAATATACGTAATCCCACGGATATCAATAAACTTCTTTGCCATATCCAGATAAAGAGGGTCATTCGTTATCCGGTAGAGTTTCACCAGGGCCAGTTCAATCTCCTGATGACCGGGTGCCTGATTTACCGGCTGACCATCGTTGTATTCCGGATCACCTTCAAAGAAAACTTTATTAATATGTTTTGCACTTTTAACTGCAATATCGAGCAGATTCTCTTTACCGGTTGCCTGATAGTAAGCAACCGCAGCTTCATACAAATGTCCGACATTGTACAACTCATGGCTATGTACTACCCAGGAATAAGGTTTATCCCCCATACCGGCACCACCCCAAAGAGACGCATTTATATAAGATCCTCCACTATGAGCCGGATACAGATAACCATCCTCTTCCTGTGCTGCGGCTATAATGCCGGCTATTTCATCAATCTGTTTTTCCAGGACCGGGTCGCGTTCCATTTTTAATAAATAGGCAGCCCCTTCAATTACTTTATACAGGTCAGACGTATTAAAACGACTGCTTGTAGGCAGAGGAGATTCCTCTCCACACAGGATAGCTGCCGTACGACGCAAATCCTCCACTGCTTCCTGAGTACGTTCAAAGGCTACAGGCACCAGGGTCTCCTTCTGGATTTTCATCCGGTTACTCCAGAAAGTATCGGAAAGATTAACCTTTTCAAACGAAACAGGTGTCAGGATTTCCTGTCCATTGGTATGGAAAGAAGCGATTAAAAGGCCGGTAAATAAAAGTTTT
>JAJQES010000524.1 GCA_021201565.1 Tannerellaceae bacterium | reverse complement strand
GAAGATAATAGAAATAATCACGTATATTATCTAACGGAAGAATTAACAGAAAAATATCAACAAAAATATCCAGATGAAAAGATTGACAAAGTTCAGATAAAAATATCAGTTTTAAAACAATATGAATATCCAGAGAATAATTAATCCATAGATTATTCTTCCAGCTGATAATGCACATATGCAATACGGCGGCTATCGGGTGCCCATGAATTAACGTTGATGGTTCCCTGGCCGCCAAATAGTTTTACAAGTAGTTGTGATTCGCCTCCCTGAGCGGATAACAAACGAAGTTCCACATGCTTGTTGGGCAAATGCTGACCGGGTTCCAGATCCCCTTTATAATAAGTTAGATACACCACTTTCTCTCCATCCGGTGAGACATGGGGAAACCACGCATTCCGGGTTTCGTCAAATGTCATTTGTGTTTGTTCCGATCCATCTGCTTTCATTCGCCATACCTGCATTAATCCTGTACGAACAGAATTAAACCAGATGTATTCTCCACAGGGAGAGTACTCAGGGCCATCGTCCAGACCTTCCGCATCGGTGAGACGGATCTCTTCACCACCCTCAGCGGGAATGATATATACATCGTAATTGCCTTTGCGTTCGGCACAATAAGCCAGGAATTTACCATCCGGACTCCATCCGTGCAGATAGCTGGGAGCCACCGGAGTAATTAATTGAGGAGTACCACCGGTCACAGGCAACGTATAAATACGGGACTGGCCATCTTCTTTTGTCTGATGGCTGATAGCTAACCGGCTACCATCGGCCGAAAGTACATGGTCATTGTTACAGTGTATCCCAAAACCGGTCGGAATCTGTTCCGGCAGGGAAGATGGAGTGGGGGAGATACGGTATATCTTTCCCCCACTGTTATAGATCAACCAGTCTCCATCCGGAGTCCAGTTAGGTGCTTCAATCAGATAAGGAAAACTTTGTACAACAGTTCGTTCTCCGGATTCAATATCCAGAATTTCGAGTATACTTGTCACCGGCCTTTGCCGGGCAGTTATACACAGGAAAGAAAACAGACAGCCTATTGTAGCAAGAATTCCTTTTCGCATGCGGTTTGATTTATCTTAGTTCATCAATCTTGAAGAAATCCTGATCGCCGTAGTCCAGGTTTTCACCTCCCATACCCCAAATAAAGGTATAGTTGGAAGTAGCTGCCGCTGAATGGATAGACCATTCGGGAGAAATCACCGCCTGATTGTTCTGCATCCAGATATGACGGGTTTCATCCGGCTCACCCATAAAGTGGCAAACAGATTGTCCTTCGGGTACTTCAAAATAGAAATAGGCCTCCATACGACGGCTATGAATATGGGCCGGCATGGTGTTCCACACACTTCCCGCAGCCAGTTCGGTCATACCCATCTGCACCTGGCAGGTCGGTAATACCTGGTTCACAATCATTTTATTGATGTTCCGGTGGTTGGAGGTTTCCAAAGCACCCATTTCAGCTACTACGGCATCCGCTTTGGTGACTTTCTTATCAGGATAGTTACGGTGAGCAGTCAGGGAGTTGAAATAGAAAAGAGCTGGTTTAGCAGGATCTTTGCTTTCAAAATAGACTTCACGGTCACCGGAACCCAGGTACAATGCTTCTTTGTAATCCAGTTCATACGTAGTATCTCCTACACGCACAACACCGGGGCCACCCACATTAAATGTCGCCAGTTCACGGTTACGAAGAAAAACGGGTTGTTTCAAGGGGTCAATTGCTTCCAGCTGTAAAGCCTCATTTACTGGCATAGCACCTCCCACAATCATCCGGTCATACATGGAGTATACCATATTTACTTCATCCGGAGAAAATACTTTTTCGATGAGGAAATCACGGCGAAGGCGCGCGGTATCATAACTTTTGGCATCTTGCGGATGCGCTGCATAACGCAATTCATAATTTGTTTTCATAGATACTTAAAATTATACGTTTAACACTTATATATCAGTTTCTTATCGCCTTGTCAGCAGGCACTTCCTCACCATTCCAGGCTTTCAGATTGGTCCATGCTGTAAAAGGTTCGGACCAGAACGGGTCATCAGCCGGTAATCCCAGGGGAAGTAATCCACTTGTACAAAGATACACACTTCCGGTATTAATATACGATTCAGACATGTTAATTTGTTTTCCATTGAAGCCTACTGTCAACCAGCCGTTCGCATCGAAATTGTCCGGCGAACTCAACTGCTTACTGATAACGGCTGTCAGGGCACAACGCACCTGAGCCGGTTGTATGGTTGCCGGCAACTGTCGCATAAGAGTGACATGACTCAGGGCATGGAAAGCACCAAACCGGTAGACAATCGAACGTCCGACTACGGGGAAAGTTCCTTCCGGAGAGATAAAGCGTTCCAACTGTTCCGCATAACGGGCATGACGTTTCAATTGAGTATCCGTAAAGTTTTCCGTATCGAGTCCATGCTTCTGCATCACCAACAGGACTTCTGTCAACATGGGATGGATGACATAACTGTTGTAATAATCCTGATGGAAAGCAGCTCCATCTCCATAGAGTCCATCCCCTTTATACCATTCATCCCGGAAACGGTTTACCCCATAGGTTAACCGCTCTATATCACACTCACCGGTAAATTCCAGTAAAGCGGCTTCTACCATGGAAGCAAATAACAACCAGTTGCTTTCATAAGGTTTGATTACCCGGCTACTTTTCAGTGCAGCAATCATCTGTTGCTGTCCTTCGGCTCCCAGATTGCCCCACAATTGGGTAGGTGCCCGCAATAAACCTTCAGCCAGAAAGGCTGCATCTACCAGGGGTTGGGAAGGAACATCAAACACCAGAAAATCAGGAGAAACAGGATTGACCGCATTCCGGAGTCCCCGGATGGACAGGTCAATATACTGCGCCCGGAGCTGGCCTTCGGGCGTATCATCCGGTCCAAGTTCCAGCCATGGAGCCATTCCACAAAGCAAACGTCCCACAGCTTCCAGATGTGAAAACTGACTCCGTTGTCCGGAGAGGGATTCATAAGGCATATTCTCTTTAAGCGTATTATTACTCAGATTTACCAGAACCGGGTCCGCGAGTTTTCGCAGAACTTCAACCCAATACATACGATCCTGTTCACCTGTGGTTTGAGACTCCTGTGCCTTTCCGGTAAAAGAGCATATAAGCAGGAGGCATAGAACGCCTACCAGCCGGATATCAGATGATCTCTTCATGAGTTACCCAGTATATTTTTTAAACGCATCAATGCTTCTACATAGTAATAATCTGCATAACTCAACGGTACATCTACTTCACTATTTCCCGGCAGGTGGCCTGTTGAATGCATCAAAGCAAAGTAGTTATTGGTACCCGGTTCAGCCAGATAGGCGGGAGAGGTAAGAGAACGGATCTGATCCGCGGCATACGCCTGATAAGTTTTACCCAACTCTTTATCCTGTAAACTCAGATCGAGTAGAGCAGAGGCTATAATCGCAGCAGCGGAAGCATCACGTTTGGCATGCGGAATGTCCGGAGCATCAAAATCCCAGTACGGCACTTTGTCTTCCGGCATAGCCGGATGGTTCATAAGGTAAGCCGCAATATTTTTAGCCAGATCCAGATACTCTTTCTTACCGGTTTCACGAGCCATCATAGCATACCCATATAAAGCCCAGGCCTGTCCACGTGTCCACGCTGATTCATCAGCAAACCCCTGATGGGTCTGTTTGATATGTGGCTCAGCCGTAATGGTATCATAGGAAACGACATGATAACAGCTATAATCGGAACGGAAATGATGTTCTTTTGTTTTATCAGCATGAGAAAGAGCAATATTCAGATATTCCGGGTCGTTGGTAATACGGGATGCCCAGACCAGAAACTCGAGGTTCATCATATTATCAATAATAACCGGATATTGCCATTTGTCTTTATTGAAATCCCAGGAACGAATCAAACCGACCTGTGTATTATAACGGGTGATCAGCGAATTGGCTCCTGTTACCATGACATCCACATAGTCAGGATTTTGAGTCAGCCGGTATCCATTTCCGTAACTACAATACAACATAAAGCCAACATCATGTGAATAGGTTATATGTTTCACATCCTCCAGCCGGCTGGTATACATCTCAGCATATTTCTTCAGTTCCGGTGACGGATTATTTTCATACAGATACCACAATTCACCCGGAAAAAAGCCACTGCACCACCAACTGTAATCACTGGTTTCAAGGGTGCCGTCTTTAGCCGTGGTTTTAGGCAGGCGGCCTTCCTGGTCCCCAAGTTCACGGGCCATCAGAAGTGCCTGCTCAGTAGATACAGCAAGTCCCCGTTCTATCACGGAAGAAATAGATTCCTGTTTTGGGCTGTTGTCGCATTGTGAAAATAGCATAGGAACAGCAAGGAAACAAAGCAAACTTGTCTTGTTCATTCTTTAAAAGTTTAAGTGTTTCCGCAAACATACACATAATTTCTTAGATTTCAATCAGGTGAATGCTGCCATTCCATATACTATCCGTAGGCGTTAAACCGGTTTTATCGTGGATATCCCATAGATATTTGCCATCAATCTACCTGGGAGGAAAATAAACCCCGATAGTAAAATTACACCTGACTTTATTTCCCTCCTTATCTGTTGCCGGATCGATTGGTGCCTCTGCTATCAGGCGGACGGCTTCTGTATCCAGCTCCGGCACACCACTACTTCTTTTAACTATAATTTGTGTCGCTTTTCCTGACTTTTCTGCCACACAATATATCAATACCATCTTCTCATCATCTTTTGGCCAATCCTTAAACCTGTTATTAGCCGGAAAATAAGTTTTCCATTCTGTCAGATACGGAGAATAAAAAGCTATCTTATAGATAGTCGTATCTTCATCGTGTATGAGGTCATCCTCTGTTAAAGAAACAACTACTTCCTCCTTCGGCAAAGATACAGTACTTTGGAGAATGTCTTCTTTTTTTGTTTCAGTCAAAAAGTTAAGAGTAGAGCTACCTGACTTCAATTTTCCAATCATCATATAATTATTATCATCCTCTTCAGAAATAGAATTACATAGCTTCGTCAGATATTCCCTATCCTCATCCTTTATTTTAAAATTACTTTCCAGAAAATCTTCCAACTGTTGTTTGAGATGTGCCGGTTCCATATTAAGAGTAAAGTATCCATTCTTGAAATAAAACATTGAGTATTCAAGAGGTATATTTCCTAAGTAATCATTTACAATTCTATAGAAAGTTCCTTTCAGGGTTTTCTTATCTACCAGCAATTCATAGGCAGGCAATTCAGCCTGAGTTCCCCATTCCACCTGTTTGAAGTCCGTGGTTATGTTCGCCAGGAAATAGCCGGGTAATTCACCATAATCATGCATAGGAATATCTCCTTTAAAATCAATTGTAAACACTGGTTTTAGCTTCTGTTGCAACTCATCATAATGATATAAAGAATCCTGCCGGGATTCCCAATAGAGAATATATAAACTTTTATCTGCCGTATTCCTTTGGCTTTTTATCTCATTCGAGAAATCAGGATAGACATAGAAATGTCCCGCTTCTACTTCATGAATGACATTGCCCTGAAAATCCTGTACCCAATAGACCGCATCACTGTCATAATTTTCAAAGGGAATAATACCGACATAGACTCTCTGTTTATCCCCATCTACCTGAATCACTCCTTTTGGAACTGTGTAAGCTAACGGGATAGGATCACAAGGCTTTCCCTGAAAGTCATAAGCCAACAGAAATTTAGCACTCCAGGGAAGAATATATACCCGTTCGTTCTTTTCATCTATATAATCCGCATACATATTTGTATATTCTCCGGGGCCCTGACCGATGGAACCAATGGTAGAAAGATAATTTCCCTGCCGGTCAAATAATTTATAAGGCATTCGTTGGGGAAACTGAATCTTTCCCAAACCAATATAGTTCTCAGTAACAAATGTCAAACCGGCTTCTACAAGGGCCTCAGGACGATCATCTAATTTCAGAAACCGGACATCTTCTATTAATTCACTCAAAGGAATGGTTTGTACCTCTTTGCTAAAAAGATTTAGGTCAGCTACCACTACCTGTTCTCCATTGACTGTCTGTAAATGAGCTACCTGCGGACACTCCTCTAACGTGGTTCCCCGTTGACTTCCGGATGAATTACATCCCCATATAAAGAATAATAGACACAGGAAAATATACGAATACTTCATAAACTTGGTATTTATTAATTAATTATGAACTTTTCGTAAATATAGGAAGATTTTCAAAAGGGAATAATAAAAGGAGAATAAACTTTGGAGAGAATGAGTTTTTTTAACAGATAAGATATATGGCTTGTATAGAAACAGGCAATATTTACAAATAGTCAATATCGCCTGTTCTTATGCGGTCCCGGATCAAGTCCGGGAACAAGTTCTTTTTCTTTACACGTTGAAGCGGAAATGCATAATGTCGCCATCCTGCACGACATACTCTTTGCCCTCTACGCTCATCTTTCCGGCTTCTTTTACGGCAGCTTCCGAACCGTAGTGAATAAAGTCTTCATATTTAATAACCTCGGCACGGATAAACCCTTTCTCAAAATCGGTATGGATCACTCCGGCACACTGAGGAGCTTTGCTGCCCCGCAGATAGGTCCAGGCCCGTACTTCCTGAACACCGGCAGTCAGATAGGTTTCCAGGTTCAGCAATTTATAAGCGGCCTTAATCAGACGGCTTACTCCGGATTCTTCCAGACCAATCTCCGAAAGGAACATTTGCCTCTCTTCATAATCCTCGAACTCCGCAATCTCACTCTCTATTTTGGCAGCGACCACCAGGATCTCCGCATTTTCATCTTTCACTGCTTCCCGTACAGCTTCCACATACTTATTTCCGGTGACAGCACTTGCTTCATCTACATTACACACATACATCACCGGCTTACTGGTCAACAGGAATAAGTCATGCGCGGCTTTCTGTTCATCTTTTGTGTCAAACTCCACCGAACGGGCATTTTTTCCCTGTAATAAAGCTTCCTGAAATTTAGAAAGTACTTCATAGATCAGTTTTGCCTGTTTATCGCCTCCGGTCTGTGCCTGTTTCTGTACTTTAGAGATGCGGTTCTGAACTGTTTCCAGATCTTTCAGCTGCAACTCAGTATCAATGATCTCTTTGTCCCGCACCGGGTCTACATTTCCATCCACATGTGTAATATTCTCATCATCAAAACAACGCAATACATGCAGAATCGCATCTGTCTCCCGGATATTAGCCAGGAACTGGTTGCCCAGACCTTCCCCTTTGCTGGCCCCTTTTACAAGACCGGCAATATCTACAATCTCTACGGTAGTAGGCACGATACGGTTCGGATGGATCAACTCAGCCAGTTTATTGAGCCGTTCATCCGGAACAGTGATCACACCCACATTGGGTTCAATGGTACAAAAAGGGAAATTTGCAGATTGTGCTTTCGCATTCGATAAGCAGTTAAAGAGAGTAGATTTTCCTACATTCGGAAGGCCTACGATACCACATTGTAATGCCATTTATCTTTTATTTAATTATTTACCATATTATTTGAGGATGCAAAGATACAAAAACAAAACAGAAAAAACGGTCAACCCTTCTGTAAGGTATCTGTTTATTAATAAGTCATTGTTTAATTCATCCCTGAATCCTGTATCTTTGTGCCATAAGAAGAGAGGAGAAACGGGAACAATGAAAAGGAAAAGAAAAAAGATGATACAGATACTGGCAGGAGGCTTTTTAATAATCGCACTTATTGTATTCCTTTGCAACTTACTGATTGTAAGTTATGCAGGCAAACGGGTATATGATCAGGTGGAGGATGTCCCGTACAATAAAACCGGATTGGTATTAGGAACTTCTCCTTCACTCAGAAACGGCCCCAATTATTATTTTGTAAACCGCATCCTGGCTGCCAATGAACTTTATAAAGCCGGCAAAGTAAAGTACCTGTTAGTGAGTGGTGACAACCATGTTGAACACTACAACGAGCCGGAAGAGATGAAGAAGGCCCTCATGGAACAAGGCGTTCCGGAAAAGGCGATCTTTCTGGATTATGCCGGGTTCCGTACACTCGATTCTGTCGTCCGCGCCAAAGAGATCTTCGGACAGGAAGCATTTACAGTGGTTTCCCAGAAATTTCATAATGAACGGGCTATCTATATCGCTTCCCGGTACGGATTGGAGACAGTCGGCTACAATGCAAAAGATGTAGAACTATCGGTAGGTCTCAAAGTACAGATCCGGGAGATATTTGCCCGGGT
This sequence comes from Tannerellaceae bacterium, assembly GCA_021201565.1. Lineage (GTDB taxonomy): Bacteria > Bacteroidota > Bacteroidia > Bacteroidales > Tannerellaceae > UBA4116. The sequence continues at coordinate 7,411 of JAJQES010000524.1, read as the reverse complement.
AAAAGTCTTCATTGATTTCCTGTTTAATAAACAACCCAAATTCCTGGGAGAAAAAATAGATTTACCCTGACGATTACCAGTCCGGCAACAAAAAGCGAACCAGCCAGCATTCACCATGGGTTTCATATACAGCATACATGTACTTTTCCTGGTTATCAATCACAAAATGATCTATTTTTATAGGGAGGTGACAATGGGCAACCGGCTTTCCCTTCGGGTTGACAACCAATAAAGAGTAATCAGTATGTTCCGGGTCAGTGGGACTATTCCCGGCATATAATGCATAGATATATTTTTCTTTCGCCACAATCCCTTTAAATTCTACAGGGTTCCTGTCTTCCGGTTGCTCCTCTTTCAGGACAGGTGCCTCCCAGTTCAATGTGAGCTTTCGATCCTTAAGACGAAAAGAAGCAAGATAGCCCATATACCGTGAAATATAATATACATTTTTTCCGGACAGAGCCATATATCCCTCCTTGTTAAAATAACCGGGACGTTTCGGATCAGAAGGATGTTTGCCAAAGAAACGCATCATTTGATTTTCATTATTAATCACCGCAAACAACCCCTCTTTGTATTTTCCCACCGCCACATATACATCATTTTCTACCCGGACTACATCATCAGGCGTCAATTCTCCGATGAGCATGTTGGTATTTCGTTTCAAATAAATCGCTCCATTTGCGACCTCATACTCCGAATAAGCTGTTGTGGAAGGATTTAAAAAAGAAACAGAGGTATATAAATGCGGATCGGAAATAATCTGTGCCTTACTATCCGAACTTTTTAAGCGGCCACTTTGCAGAACACCCTGGTGGATATCGTATACCCTGATAATCGTAGAACTCAGATAGGGTAATAGCAACAGATAATCATCGGACAACAGATACAGGTCCGGAGAAATCGGGTCCGGAAGAAGTAGCATCAGTTTCTCCATGGAAAGGTCTCTGACAGGCACTTCATCTATTACTATTCTTTTTTTACCTGGTGAACAGGAAAGGAAGAACATCCCCATACACAAGCCTATACATACATATCTAAACAAACACTTCATACAAATCCGGATTAAGCATAACATATTAAATGTAAAACAAGTATGATTTTTTCGTAAAAATATATCCTTTCTTCTGAACTACAAATGAAATAGACTTAATAAAACAAAAAGGAGAAAAGTTCTTTCTAAACAAACCATTTGTATGCTGAACAGAAAAAAGTATCTTTACAACCAATTCAAAAGACCAGTAAAATTATTGTATGATTCCGAAAAGAACCATGAAAAAATCTATTTTACCTATTAGTATGTGTATCACACTGGGGCTGACTGCTGAGGCTCAGGAAAATACACGGCCCAATATCTTAGTCATATTGGCTGATGACCTGGGTTATTCCGACCTGGGGTGTTATGGAGGGGAAATCCAAACTCCTAATCTGAACAGGCTGGCTGAAAACGGCATGCGCTTTACCCGCTTTTACAATGCCAGCCGCAGTTGTCCCACCCGGGCCTCATTGTTGACCGGCTTATATCCGCACCAGGCAGGAATCGGGCGTATGACCTTTAACGAGGGCCAACCGGGTTATCAGGGTACCATGTCACACAATGCGGTCACCATCGCAGAAGTGTTGAGCCAAGCCGGCTACCAAACCGGCATGATCGGAAAATGGCATGTAGCGGAAACGCCTCTCCGGCCGGACCAGCGGCAATGGCTGGCTCACCAGGTCTATTATGATGAATTTGCCCCCAAAGATAATTATCCGGTCTACCGGGGCTTTCAGGATTTCTATGGTACCATCTATGGAGTGGTGAACTATTTTGATCCCTTCAGCCTGGTAAATGGAGAAGAGCCTGTCCGGACCGTTCCGGACGATTATTACAGTACCATTGCCCTAACAGATAGTGCTGTTTCATACGTGAACCGGTATGCGGAAAACGAAGCTCCGTTTTTTATCTATTTGTCATACCATGCTCCGCACTGGCCTTTGCATGCATTGCCGGAAGATATCCGGAAATATGAAGAGACCTATAAAGCAGGTTGGGACCAGATCCGGGAAAAACGGTATGAACGGATGCGACAAATAGGGTTGTTTGACCAGGAAAGCGATTACCTCTCTCCCCGTCATTTCAGCGAATCGTGGGAAGAGAATCCGACGCTGGAATGGGATGCCCGGGCAATGGCTGTACATGCGGCAATGATTGACCGGATGGACCAGGAGATAGGGAAGCTATTTGCTGCTTTGGAAAAAAACGGTCAATTGGACAATACCCTGATTCTGTTCCTGTCGGACAACGGATGTAGCAGTGAAGACTGTCAGCATTATCCGGAAGGTGAAAATGACCGGCCGGCTGAAATGCGAAACGGAGAATCTATCATTTATCCACGTAACAAAGAAGTGCTGCCCGGCCCGGAAAACACCTACGCCTCCATTGGAGCCCGCTGGGCCAACGTAGCCAATACACCTTTCCGGTTCTGGAAAGCCAAATCGTATGAAGGAGGAATTTGTACTCCCATGATCGCCCACTGGCCCAAAGGAATTAAACAGGACAAAGGATCGGTAACCACTGAAATGGGTCATGTCATAGACATCATGGCTACCTGCCTGGAATTATCCGGTGGAAGCTATCCGAAAGTATACAAACAGAATCAAATTTTACCATTAGAAGGCAAAAGCCTGGTCCCTATCCTGAAGGAAGGGAAACGGGAAGGTCACCGGGAACTCTGTTTTGAACATTTCAATGAGCGGGCCATGATCGACGCCTCCGGATGGAAGATCATCCGGCCGGGCGACAAAGCTCCGTGGGAACTTTATAACCTGAACGAGGATCGCAGCGAACTGAACAACCTGGCTGCCCGGTATCCTGAAAAAGTAGCCGAACTGGAAAAAAGATATCTCGAATGGGAAGACCGGGCCCGGGTAAACCCAAGACCGTAGTCCCCTACCCCCCTAAAGGGGGGACTTCTATCGGGGTCCTCGCATCCAGCTAAACTTTTAACTGCCCCCCCTTTAGGGGGTTGGGGGGTTAATTTCATTAGAATTACTTGTTTATTAAAAAAAAGGGTTTTATCTTTGCAGCCCGAAATAGTAGGAAAATAATAAACATATAATAAGATGAAAAGAACATTTCAACCTTCCAACCGGAAAAGAAAAAACAAACATGGCTTCCGTTCCAGAATGGCGACAGCTAATGGACGTAGAGTACTGGCTGCACGCCGTGCAAAAGGAAGAGCTAAATTAACAGTATCTGACGAATACAACGGATAATCTTTTTTATCTGACATTTGTTATAAGGAAAGTAAAGGTTTTTGTAAAGCCTTTACTTTCTTTGTTTTTATAACAATGGATAAGAAGCAGTTAGAGTCATTTGGGTAAAGAAGCGGTTTAAAACAGCAGGTTCCCTTCCTCCTTTGACTACTATTAGTATTAATTATAACGGCTATATGATGTTTTTTTCCTACTTTTGAAGCCGTCTATTAATGAAAAAGAAGATGAAAGGATTTTTAGACAAGTTAATAAAGCTCCCTTTATGGTACCATCTGGTCTTCGCAGTGGTACTGTCCGGTGTTCTGTTGATATGTACGTTGAAATGGCTGGAAGTATATACCCGCCATAACGAAGCCATCATTGTTCCGGATGTAAAAGGACTGAAAGTTGACAAAGCCGCTGAGTTTTTCAGAAGCAGCGGATTAAATTATACCGTGATGGATTCCGTATTCTCCAAAGAAGCAGCTCCCGGAGCCATTGTGGAAATCAATCCTACCGCCGGATCGAAAGTAAAAGAGGGACGGACGATTTATGTAACCGTCAACGCCCTCACTTCGCAGATGGGAGCCATCCCCGAAGTAGCAGACCTTTCAGTCCGGCAGGCGTATGCCCTGTTACGTGCGGGAGGATTTGAAAATGTTGAAACAGAATATGTAGACGGCGAATATAAAGACCTTGCTTTGCGGGTGGAACAATTCGGACGCACATTAACAGCAAATGAAATGGTACCCCTCAACGCTACCCTGACCCTGGTAGTAAGTAACGGAAATACAGAACCGTTCGATGAGGACTCAACTGCCCTGGACATTGTAGAAATGGATTCTATTCCTGCCCAGCCCGTTGAAAGTGAAGAAGAAAACTGGTTTTAACTATGGAAAACTTTTCGGAAGAATGGGACAATGAACCGGTAGATGATGAGCTGCTGGAACAGGAAGAAGGGGATGAAGGTTCCCAACTTTACGAACACTTCCGTTTTATAGCCGACAAAGGCCAATCCCTGTTAAGGGTAGATAAATTCCTGGTTGACCGGATGACCGGTGCCACCCGTAACCGTATTCAACTGGCTGCTGAAGCCGGTTGTATCCTGGTGAATAACAATCCCGTAAAAAGTAATTACCGTGTCAAACCGTTGGACATTGTATCCATTGTTATGACACGTCCCCGGCGGGAACTGGAAATTATTCCCGAAGATATACCCCTTGACATTGTCTATGAAGATGAAGAACTGCTGGTGGTAAACAAACCGGCCGGACTTGTTGTGCATCCCGGCCACGGCAACTATACCGGTACGCTGGTCAACGGTCTGGCCCATTATCTGCGGGATGATCCGTCTTATGATCCTTCCGACCCACGGCTGGGACTGGTCCACCGGATTGATAAAGATACTTCCGGGTTATTGGTAGTAGCCAAACGCCCGGAAGCAAAAGCACATTTAAGTTTGCAATTCTTCAATAAAACAACCCATCGCCGCTATCAGGCTCTGGTGTGGGGAATCATCTACGAAGAGGAAGGACGTATTGAAGGGAATATCGGCCGGGATCCCTATGACCGGATGTTGATGCGCGTTTTTCCGGAAGGAGATATGGGAAAAACAGCAGTCACCCACTACAAAGTTCTCGAACGGCTGGGGTATGTAACTCTGGCCGAATGCCGACTGGAAACCGGACGTACGCACCAGATCCGTGTTCACATGAAACACATCGGCCATATTCTTTTTAATGATAGCCGGTACGGAGGAAATGAAATACTAAAAGGTACTACCTTCACCAAATATCGTCAGTTTGTACAAAATTGCTTTACCATTTGTCCCCGGCATGCCCTCCATGCAAAGACACTTGGATTTATTCATCCGGCTACCGGAGAAGAAATGCATTTTGATTCGGAAATACCTTCCGATATGCAACAACTGATCGATAAATGGCGTACGTATGCAAATACAAAAGAACTATAAGAAATATGAAAAAGAATATAGCCATCATAGCCGGGGGATACTCCTCTGAAATAGTGGTTTCCCTCAAAAGTGCAGAAGGAATCTATTCATTTATAGATCAGGAAAGATACAATCTATACATTGGCATCCTGACACAGAATGAATGGGTAATACGCCTGGAAAACAACCAGACCACCCCGGTTGATAAAAATGATTTCAGTTTTTTCGTAGGAGAAGAAAAAATAAAAATAGATTTTGCTTACATTACAATTCACGGTACTCCGGGAGAAAACGGATTGTTACAGGGATATTTTGAAATGATTGGAATCCCTTATTCTTCATGTGGAGTGTTGGTTAGTTCGCTAACTTTTAATAAGTTTGTATGTAATCAATACCTGAAAGGGTTCGGTGTAACCATTTCTCCTTCTGTCCGCCTGCTAAAAGGGGAACCGGTAAATGAGGAAGAGATCATTCATCAATTGAACCTGCCGGTATTTGTGAAACCCAACGACGGAGGCAGTAGCTTCGGAGTTACCAAAGTAACTGAAAAAGAAAAATTGGGACCCGCTATTGAAAAAGCCTTCACCGAAGGGAATGAAGTGATCATTGAAAGTCTTATATCCGGTACGGAAGTTACCTGCGGTTGTTATAAAGTAAAAGGAAAAGAGGTCGTTTTCCCCCTGACAGAAGTAGTGACCGAAAACGAGTTTTTCGATTTTGATGCCAAATATAACGGGCAGTCAGACGAAATTACCCCGGCACGTATCCCGGCAGGACTGACACAGCAAATACAGGAAACTACCTCCCGTATTTACGATATCCTGGGAGCAAAAGGGATCATTCGTATAGATTACATTATCCGGGACAATGTACAGCCGGTTTTACTGGAAATCAATACAACACCGGGCATGACCCCCGCCAGCTTTATCCCGCAACAGGTACGGGCAGCCGGCATGGACATCAAACAAGTAATGACGGATATAATAGAAAACGAATTAAATTAATCGACATAAAAGACAATAATTGTCAATAGTCAATTGTGAATTGTCAATTAGAAAGATATGGATAAAGATACTGTTTCCTTAAATTTTGATGACATTCGTCCGGTGACGAATGCGGAAGTAAAGGATGCGATTGAAGAACTGGTTAGTAGTGAGGATCTTCAGCGGGCGTTCCGGTATATAAAACCGGACCTGAACTGGGAAGAATTCTCCAAAGTACTCAAAAAATGTACTACGAAAGAGCAATTCAAATCAACTCTTTCCTATGAGGTTGTGATGATGATTGCCAAACAAACAACTTTTTCTCTGACCATATCCGGCCGGAGCCGGTTACCGGAAGACCATCGTCCCTGTACGTTTATATCCAACCACCGGGATATTGTACTGGATGCCTCTTTCCTGAATATGGTACTGTATGATGTAGGCTATGGCATGACGCAGGTAGCTATTGGGGATAATCTGTTGATCCGTGACTGGATCAAAACCCTGGTACGGTTAAACAACAGTTTTATTGTAAAGCGGGGAGTGTCCGTACGTCAGCAGTTAGAAGAAAGCAGGAAACTATCTTCTTACATTCATCACACCATCAAAGAAACCAAAGAATCGATCTGGATTGCCCAGCGGGAAGGACGTGCCAAAGATTCAAACGATAAAACACAGGCCAGTATCCTGAAAATGCTTAATATGGGAGGAACCAAAGATATCCTTTCCAATATCATGGAACTCAATATCGTACCGGTCGCCATCTCCTATGAATATGATCCCTGTGACTTCCTGAAAGCCCAGGAATTCCAGTTAAAAAGGGATAATCCGGACTTTGTAAAAAGCCAGCGGGATGACCTGCTGAACATGGAAACAGGAATTCTGAACGACAAAGGCCGGGTCCATTTTACCCTTGCCAATCAGATCAATCCGGTATTAGAACAATTTGACCGGACAATGGAGAAAGCCGAGCTCTATAAAGCCATTGCCGCAACAATTGATAAAGAGATTTATAAACATTACCGTTTCTATCCATGCAACTATATAGCATACGATATGTTATACGGTACCGCACGTTTCAGCGGCCATTACGGGTTAAAAGACAAACAACATTTCCAGACTTACCTACAAGGTCAACTGGATAAAATCGTTATACCCAATAAAGACGACATCTTCCTGCGCACCAAAATCCTGGAAATGTACTCTAACCCATTGAAAAATCATTTGATTGCTATAGAAG
>JAJQES010000492.1 GCA_021201565.1 Tannerellaceae bacterium | reverse complement strand
CTTCAAACGGCGTTTGATATTACCTTCTACTACATAGTAGTCAATCAGAGGAGCAAAAATGTTCATCAACAGGATAGCTAACATCATACCTTCGGGATATCCCGGATTCAATACACGAATAATGATAGCCATGGCACCAATCAGGAACCCATAAATATATTTACCGGTTTCAGTACGGGCACCAGTTACCGGATCAGTTGCCATAAACACAGCACCAAACGCAAAACCACCCAACAGGATCTGGTCAACAGGGGATACACTCATCGGAACAGTGGTACCTATCAGGTTGAATAAAGCAGACGTTCCCAAACCACCGATAAATACGGATAACATGATTTTCCAGCTGGCAACGCGTGTAAACAACAACAAAGCAGCTCCCAGCAGGATTGCTAAAGTAGATGTCTCACCGATAGACCCCGGGATCAGTCCAAAGAACATATCACACTGGCTCAAAGGTTGTCCCAGAATATCCTTCACAGGGAAAGAACCGATCATGTCTTTAGTCGCTACAGAGATCTGGCCCAACGGAGTCGCACCTGAAAAACCATCTACCAATTGGCCTGCACCGATACCAAACGTATCACCGGTACGTACCCACACCTGGTCTCCCGACATATCCGCCGGATAAGCAAAGAACAGGAAAGCACGGGTAACAAGTGCCACATTAAATATATTATATCCGGTACCACCGAACACCTCTTTCGCAAATACAACCGCGAAGGCAGTCGCGACAGCGATCATCCACAACGGAGTATCCACCGGGATGATCATCGGGATCAACATACCGGACACCAGGAAACCTTCCTGGATCTCCTCTTTCTTGAATTGTGCTACCACAAATTCAATACCCAATCCGACACCATACGAAACAATCAGTTTCGGTAAAACAGCCAGAAAACCATAAACAAATGTCATCAGAAAACCGGGATCCTGTCCGATAGCCAGGTAATGCTGATAACCGGTATTGTACATACCGAAAAGCAAAGCCGGGATTAAAGCGATGATCACCATAGTCATGGTACGCTTTGAATCGATGGCATCATGGATATGTACACCTGATTTAGAAGTCTTATTAGGGGTAAACAGGAATGTTTCAACACCGTCAAAAACGGAGTGGAACATGTGTAGTTTCCCACCTTCCTCAAAATTAGGTTTAATCTTATCGAGGTAATTCCTTAACGCTTTCAATGTATTCTAATTTTAAGTTTGTTATTAATTCATTTCTTTATAAAGAAGATTCAGGCCGTCACGGACAATCTTCTGGATCTCAATTTTTGATGTATCTACAAATTCACAGAGAGCGAAATCCTCCGGAGCAACCTCATATATACCCAGGTTTTCCATCTTATCGATGTCAAAAGTGATAATCGCTTTCAGCAAATATTCCGGCAATATATCCATCGGGAATACCCGGTCATATTCATTAGACATGATCATGGCACGTTTTCCCCCTTTGATACGGGCATCCAGTACATACTCTTTGTTTTTCCCCAGTAACCAGCTGAAATATGTATGGCTTGCACTGTATTTTCTGAATCCCGGCATAGCCCATCCGAACAATTCATTCACATCATCCCCTTCCGGGATAACAGTAATCTGATTATTGTAAGCGCCCAGATAATCCTGCTTACTTACCTTTTTACCGGTTAATACATTCCCATTGATAATACGGATATGTTTTTCACCTTCGAGTATCTTTCCTGACACTAGGCTTTCAATAGTACATCCGGCAATCGTTTTGATGTATCCTCTTTCCGTTGTTTCCGAACCGGTAATAGCCACCAGACGGGTAAAGTCTGCAATTCCCTGATTGAACAAACGACCGATCAGAATCACATCATCCGCATTCAGGGTCCAGACAACTTCCCCTTTGTTGACAGGACGGGTATGGTTGATCAATACGCCTACATTTCCTGCCGGGTGCGGACCGTCCAGTTCCACTTTTTCCACAGATTTTACCTGAATAGGCGAACCGGCTTTTACTCCCAGGTACACTTTGCCGGTAGTTAGTTTTACCAGTGCGTCCAGACCTGTCTGGAAATCATTCTCCTGCCCCTTTAAAATATATTCAAAAGAAGGAGCCAATGGGGCGGAATAAAAAGCAGTCACGAAGATGTCGCGCGGAGCTTCTTCCGGATTTGCTACCCTGTCATACGGACGTTGTTTGATAAACGGCCATAATCCACTGTTCAACAAAGCTTCTTTAATTTCTTCCGCTTTCAGGGAGGAGACATTTTTTTTACCGAAATTCTCATATTCGGTTTTCAGATCCGGTTTCACCACGATACTAAGCACTTTACGCTTTTCACCACGGTTTACGGCGGATACTTCTCCGCTTACAGGCGAAACGAACCGGATTTCCGGCCGGTTTTTATCGACCATTAAGGGTGAGCCGGCTAAGACTTTATCACCTTCTTTGACAACAACTTTGGGGATAATACCGTTATAATCATCAGGGACGATAGCATAACTATCGCTTGATTTTCCGGTTAACAGTACATCAGCAGCCTTGCCTTTCAGATTAATGTCTAAACCTTTTTTAATCTTAATCACATTTGCCATGATACAACTAAAATTGTTTTTGA
>JAJQES010000164.1 GCA_021201565.1 Tannerellaceae bacterium | reverse complement strand
ATATAATCCGATGAAGAATAGAAAATCAATTTGTTTATTGGCATTAGCTGTAATAAGTGCCTGCCTTTCCGGACAGAGTAAGGAAGCCCTTCCGGTATATAAAGACAACAGGCAGCCCATAGAAAAACGGGTAGAAGACCTCCTGTCCAAAATGACGCTGGAAGAAAAGGTAATGCAACTCAATCAATACACATTAGGGCGTAATGACAATGCCAATAATATGGCCGATCCGGTAAGTACCATCTCCCGGCCGGTGAAAGTATATCCTGATAAAAGATAAAAAGATAACAATAGAAGTAGAAGATTGACTGTAAAAATCTTATTTACTAATTTAAAAATATCCATTATGAAAAAGATTATTTTTATCCTTTTATTGAGTTTTACCATGGGATATATCTATTCCCAGAGTAATGTCGGTAGTAATTATATGATTGATTGGAAAGATATAGAATTACTCATGTTAACGTACCCCCAGACAGGGGCTAATACGACCTTTGAAGTACCCTCATCCAGCACGAATCTAAGATTCAAATTTTCCAAATACACCTCTGACGGGTATTACCGGGACCAGTTAACAAACTACATTATAGAAGCATTTGCACATGTTCCGTGTTTATATATTGAAACTATAAATTATGATGAGAATGGAAGCGGAGGTATTATAGATTTATATTTATCAGAAAATACGGAAAGTAAAAAAAGAAGGATTAATATTGACGGCGGCAGAGTTCATATAGTTATTGACCAGTTACCACGTTAAATCCGGGATTGCATATAAAATCTTTGCAGGGTTTAGTCTTTCTCTACTTCTTACCCGGGGTTGAAAAACCCCCGGGCTTTTTATTAATCTCCAACGGGGAGTAGAAGATAAAACTACGCATTTTATTTAGCAGTTTTGCAGCTGTCTGAAAAAGCAACTCTTCTATATTACTATATTTTTGATTTTATTACCGGTTTCCTGTGTAAAAAACAAATCCATCGCTCCGCTTCTGCAGGAGATACAACAAACCATACAAATCAGTCCGGATAGTGCGGCTTATTTGTTGCTGTGGGTCCATGATCCGGAAACATTAAATCCTTCTGATAAGGCCTGGTACGGTTTGTTGGCAGGTCTGATTCATTACAGGCAGGGAAAAGCTATGGCAGAGGATTCATTGATTGTATATGCGCTCGACTACTATAAGACAACACGGGAAAAAGAGGAAGAGTTGTCTCTTACTTATCTGTTAGCTGCTAACCATTATAAATGGCGGGAGGATTGGAATGCATACGAGGAGACGCTGGATGAAGGGATTGAGTTTGGTATTGCAAATGGAGATAGTATCCTGGTTTCTTTCATGTACTCTGCTTTACGTGAGATTAATACCACGAACCGGGACCGGATGATTGAACTTTCCCATAAAGTAATGGAATACAACTGGTACCGCCGCCCGGGAATCCATTACAACATAGCTCTTTATTATTCGAGATTAGGACAATTGGATTCGGCCGATTATTATTTCAACCGGAGCATTGAACTATATAAGGAATATGGGGAAGGCTGGGAAGAAGAGCTGGCCTTTGCCCGGCGGAATTATGCCGACCATTTGAATACAAAGGGTAGATATGATGAATCACTGGCTTTAGCGTATGCGAATATGAAAGAAAGGGGTGAGATCAATTATTTTACTTTAGCAAGTAATTATCTTGCTCTGGAACAACTTGATTCAGTTCAATATTACCTGGACAGACAAGCCCGTGAAGTAGATGAATTGTATGTTACGTCTGCCAATTTGCGCATGTCGATCCAGGCTATTCTGGATTATGTGAATAATAAGCCGGTTAATTGGTCCAAAATGGGTCAATACAACGATTCGATATACTTTAAATCAGCAAATGACCGGAAATTGCTGGAAGAAAAAATCATTTTAAAAAGTAATCTGGAACACAAAAATCTGTTATTAAAGCTGGAGAAGCAACGGATGCAGTTATCTGTTACCTGGATTGTCATCCTGCTTGTTATAGCCGGGGTAGGAGTCATTTTCTATATCTTACGTAAAAAACGGTTGTTTGCAGAGGCAGAAGAGAAACGGGAAGTATTGGAAGAGATGTTGCAGGATGTGGCCGGTATGCAGGATGAACGGAACCGTTTTTCCAAAAAGATAGTTTTGCAGCAACTGGGGCTGATCCGTTTGGTGGCTACCACTCCAACCGTACAAAATCAGGAATTACTGCGCCAGGTATCCCGGATTGACAATCAACAGTTAACGGAGGACCTCCTTGTGTGGGAAGATTTCTATAAAGTAATAGATTCGGCTTATGATGGTTTTTATAGCCGGCTTACCGCACGCTATGGGGAAATACTTTCCGGAAAAGAGATTCAGCTCTGTTGTTTGCTTTGTGCCGGATTCTCTACTAAAGAGATCAGTGTATTGACCGGACAGAAATTTCAGACAATTTATCAACGTAAGACTACGATCCGCCAGAAACTTGAAATGGGTGAAAAAGTAGATATTGTTGCATTTGTATCTAACGTATAATTCAGTATCTATAAGCGAAGAAAAGTAAAATATAAAGTTTTTCCAAAATAACTCTTTTTAATTGTCTGATAT
>JAJQES010000334.1 GCA_021201565.1 Tannerellaceae bacterium | reverse complement strand
ATTTGTTATATACCCGTTTCATACATTTTATCATTATAATTCTATTCATTTTCCAGCTCATCCGGTTCCTGTGGTCTGAGTTTTACCGTTCCCTGCTCCATGTCTACCTCTCCGCTATACCAACGTCCGCCGCCCTTATAATCTTCCGAAGCCACTTTTATTAGCTGCTGTTTTGATTCATACATTCCGTTTTCCTCTCCATCCACATCCTCGAAGGTGACCAGCCATTCCTTATACGGGACATTCTGGTGCTCCATTTTGAACACTCCATTTTTATCCGTAAAAACCGTATCTCCCCATAAGTACGGTTCTCCGGCCGGATCTACCGGATTGAATGAAACCCGGATTCCCCTGACAGGTTGTTCCTCCTGTGCTGCATCCATCACTTTTCCATTCAGTTTATAGATTGCGTAGGGACAACCATATTCATCCTGAAAACCGCCGTTAGGACCAGCTTCATCACATGAACCGAAGCCAAAGATAAACAGAATAAAGGAGATAATCTTCGCATATACCATCCATCCCTTTTTTTTCATCTCTCATTATTTAAAAAATTCCACATCTATAGAGAAGATGTAGAAGGTCCCGTAAAAGTTGTCTGCCCTATCCAATTATTTTAATTAAGAGTGAACATGAGTGAAATCCCCCCATACGAAGAAGAGGACGGCCAGGAAGTTTCCGAAAGCAACGGAATTTCTTTGGTTAATTCCAGAAATATACCGGATTTCACCTGCCGTGTCAGTTGATAATCGGCTTTCAGATGAAAATTCCATCCGGTCATTCCGGACGCTAATTGACTATACCGACCCTCTATCCGTCTCAGAAGCCCCACTGTTTTGCGGAAATTAAAATCCAGCCTGATATTCACTTCATGGGCTTCGCGGGAACGTCTTAAACGGGGAAGAAGCTTATGCAAATCCAACGTTCTATACCCGGTACCCCATCTATACTCACGGGTATGCCCTTCAGAAAGATGTCCGGAAGTAATACTAAGCAGCAGATTCCGGCTTCTGTTATAATGGAACGACAGACTTACCTGATTTTGTAAAGTAGCATCTATTCCTATAAGTGGAGTAAAGCCATCTGCCAGGGTAACAGAGGATATGCTCCAGGGAGAAGAGGGTACAGGAGACGGATCACTTTGCGAAGCAGGCACAAACCCTTTTTCTCCTTCAGCCCGGACCCAGTTCAGGAACGATGAATAAGAGTTCAGCTGATACATCCCACGGTACTGATGAGTTAACAAAAAAGACTGAAAATAATTCCGCAAGAAATGAAGTTGAGTTGTGGTTTCATAGACAATTCGCCAGTTAGGTAAAAATCCTTTTGGAAAAGGGGATAAAGAGATATGGCCAGGATCTTTTCCCCGGTAAGACGCCAGAAAAGCAGGAACTAACACACCGGCCGACTGATCAGAAACTGTCCCCTGCAAAAAAGGTTGCTCTGAAAAAGAAGAGCCTGACAAAAAGCCGGTTGAAGGATAAGAGAGATGTTTATATACCGTCTCTATGCGTTGAGCCACCACCGGACGGTATGCCAAAAATTGTTCAAAGGGAGCGGAGTACCAGTTATCAGTAACAGAACCGCTTTTTTTAAAGAGGGTCCGTATAGCGATTGTACTCATGGTTAAACTTCCTCCATACCGGTCAGGAAGGTCCGGATATAAATACTGGAATTGAGTAGTACGTGTATGAACCCTGTCGGCAGCCAGTTCCACCCTCAACCCGGGAACAGGTTCCAGAATAAATTGACCGGCCCACTTTACGGAACGGTTAAGAGCCGGCAGATCGACATCTTCTCTCCGGAGAATCCATTCTTTTTCCCACGCTTCCCGCAAATAACCAGGAGAAACCTCCCCAAAAGCAAATTTCCAGCCCGGCATCCACTGCCCGCCACTTTTTTTCTGTCCAAACAGATCTCCTGCCTCCGGCAGAAATCCGGACAAAGTCATTCCCTCTGTTTTTTCAAACATGAGAGTGATTCGCCGCAGCATCATCAGTAAACGGATCAGATAGGAGGAAAAGGAGTTTCTTTCACTACCCGCCGGACTACGGTTGAGGGCACTCAGCCTGGAATGTTTATTATACAACTGAACCCAGTTAATACTTCCCTGATAACGGACAGAACGCTGGTTACGAATCCGGTTTCCCATTTGTAACGTATCCGCAAGAACTGGTACCCGGTCCCAGTTATAACGTGCCTGATACCCGGCCGTTCCCTGCATCCAGTTCAAGGCCGGCAGAAGCGCAAAAGGAAGTTGCCAGGTGACGGAAAAATCCTGATCGTAAGCCAACGGTTGTCCCAGATGAAGCAGGCTTTGACGTACAGAATCTCTCCAAACCTGATAACGGTCCGGATTGAGTTTTCTGTTTACCTGCATATAAGGTTCCTCAATACGTGCCTGGGTGCCGGACTGAAAAGAGGCCACCAAATGATGGGTCAGATTCCACCGGAGAGAGAAGGAACGTTGCCACAGAAATTCCTGTTGAAAAGTAACCGGAGGTTGTATATACCCATCGTCATATACTATACGTGCCGCACGCTCTTCATAGTGACGGGTTAATAAACTCACAAATCCGATGTGAGCGGGAAGATAGAAAAAGGAAAGTTGCCGCAGATAACGGTATTTATCCACTGCGGGAAGGGTATGTCCGGGTTGCCAGGCACGGGGAGTAGGATTATAAGTATACTCTACTAAAGCACGGTGGTCGCGCGTATTTTCATATAAGATTTCCGGTGAGTGATACTGACTTTCACTATACACATACGCGAACGTAAAATTAGCCGGATCGTATGGCATGGGAATACGGCTCCGGATGCCGGCCCGTACCCCCTGAAAAGCAATGCTTTTTGTTACATTCTTTTCTACAGCACTATTTTTCAATGAATCCTTTTGATGTTTTGATGGCAGGACGTGTACACTTTCTTTTAACAGAATATCCGGATCAAACGGATTGTATTGGGGAGTGGAGAACTCCTTACGATAGGAATAATAAAATGGAAGACGGATATCCATCTTTTCCGGCAAAAGTTTTCCCATATCCAGGTTGGCAGAAAATTGATATTGGCTATAATCTTCCATGCGTCTCTCTGTTACTGACTGGTCTAAACGTCCAAAGCCGGCGGTTTCATACTGTCCGGCAAAATAGAGAGTGCCCAGTTCGGATAAATCTAACCGGACCTCTCCTTTTGTAGCCCAGCCTCCCCGGTTTTTATACCCTGTTACCCGTAATTCATTTATCCAAACCTCTATTTGTTTAACTGTTTGTGTATTATTACGAAGCCCTATCAATACTACACTGATATCTGAAAGAGAGGGATTTCCGCAAACGGTATAGGTGTTCTGTAAATTATCAGGGTCCGCAGTCCGGAAAGGTTCCTGGTAACCAGCCGGAGCAGAAGATGCATTCCGCATCTGCTTCAGGGTTGTAAAAAATGAAAGCAGGATATCCAATTGATTAGCGGCCGGCCAGACGGTCTGCCGGTCCGCCTGGTTATAAGTAGAATAACTTCCGGGAGGGGTTAAAGTCAGGGGAAGTTCATATTCATAATAATTATTTTTGAAATCGGACCCCAGTCTCATAAAAAGGGAAATGTCCCCATTTTGCAGTCCTGTTTCATCTGCCGGCAAGGCTTCCGCATGCACAAATAGTTGAATGCGTTCATAATGACGTATATCATACCCTCCGGTCCTGTAGACCGCACGTACATCTTCTCCCTGTAATCCTTTTACTTTCACAGAAAGGGCCTGTTCATTCTGACGGGTCAATTGGGGCTGGGTTGGATCCGTATAGCGTACAATACCGGGAGGAAGAACATAATTTACCGGCGTGCGTTCACTGTTCTCTTCCAGACTCACAGAACTTACCTCTGCAGTGGTACCGGAAGTAGAAAAAGGATGATCCGTTAGCGACTGTTCATACAATCGCCACTCTCCCCGTACCAGGCCAAAATTCGCCAGCCGCAGGACAACCGGACCGTGAAACCCGGTCAGATAAAGGCGCATAAAACGGATCGAAGAAAAATCATGGATATTTCCTGTCCGGGCCGTAAAATGTTTTACCGGGATTTTCACCTGGTACCAGGTAACCTCCTCACGGTTCCCATTCTCCAGTTCTACGGTTGCGGTACGGCTATCACTGATAAAATTGGAACCGGGCACCAGGTCTGCCGGACGAACAGAGAGTTTATATTCATAATACTTCTCCTGTTCATTCATAGTAAAATCGTTATCAATATCTTCCACATCAGGCCGGAATCCGGCAACGGTCTCATATCCCACAGAGGCATTTTTATCTCCGCGGGCATTTCCTTCTGTGCCATTATAGCGTTTATAACGGGAAAGGATATCCACTTCATCCCGGTCAAAGTCACTTCCCCTGTAATGGTGAAAATCATCTCCGGCCGGATCATTTAAAGGAGAAAACGGATCGGTTTCCCATTGCCGGCGGGTTTCCGGAGAAATCTTTTTTACTACTTTTTCCAGATAATCTCTATAAGTAGGAAATATTTTTTCATCTTCCGACAGAAGACCATCCAATCCGGTGTCCTGGCGGCCTCTGGTATATTCATTGTTTTCAAAGGCATACAGCCCGGAGGACTGTACAGGAACTCTTCCCCAGACTGTCGTTTCCGTTTTAGACGGATCATCATCAACCGGTAAGCCGTTTTCAAAGAATTTCTTTTCGTCTTTTAGTATATCCTCCGAGATATCTCCCAGATTAATATACAGATCACCTCCGGTAGCTTCTGTCCGGTCGTAAATAAAAGGATCCAGCATCCAGAATTCGATATATTCAATATTTGCTTCTTCAAAATTACTCCATTCGATAGATCTCATCATCCCTCCCCACCGTTTTTCAGGAGAGAGAAGTTTTCCGTCCATTCCCATACCTTCCGTATCCAGATTATAGGGACCCCGTTCTTCCGGATAAAATGCAATATTCATGATCTGCATCCGGCCGGCTTCTCCATATCCGGTTTCCTTTGTTGGAAACAATTCCTGCCAGTATACATCCCGGACATAGTGATTAGAGAGTTGTTCCTTGTCGTTTTTTAAATGAGCAGGCATCAGGCTGGAGTTTTTACGGGTAAATATTCCATCAATCGTATACCACGCCAGCAATGCCCGGTTCATATTGTATGTGATATCATTCACACGGGAAGCTTCAGGGAAAAGGGGGCGGCTATCCTGATAAGGAGTCGCAGAAAGATACCATAGGTAAGGGTTCCCGAGTTCATAACGGCTATGTGAAGATTCAAAATCATCCAGATAAGAGTCATCCCCTGTTTGCTGTGAAGTAGCCTCTCCGGCTTTCAGACGGGCAAACTCCGCGTTTACTCCTAACCGGAAGGGCTTCTTCCAATTCAGCCACGATCCCTGATTGAGTCGCAGAAGAAGAGAATTGTTTTCTCCTGCCCAATTGGAATGAAGTCCCCACAACGTATTTTTAACAGCTTCCTCTCCTATTCGTGTTTTTCCCTCTACCGGCCGTTCCGATAAATGCATGACTGTCCCTCCGATTGTAAAATGGTCTGTTATATCATAATTAAGTTCCATCCCCAAAAGAGTTTTACGTTGGGAAGCAAAGACCGATTGTCCTTCCAGCATAACTTCTACTCCTTCTCCACTATAAATGACCTCTTCATTCAATAGGGTAACCGTTCCGGAAATATAGTCCACTACATAATCAATTTGTTCCGTCAGCACTCTTCCTCCTACCGACACCTGTACAGTGCCCGGAGTTACTCCTATCGCTCCCAGTGAGATTTCTGCAGTAGCCGTACTGCGATATTCACCTCTTAACAGAAATCTCTTTTTCTCCGGCAACTGCCGGGCATATACACGGGTGGAATCATAGAGTTCCCGGAACTGGTAATATTCTCCCTGCTCACTTCCTAATTGTCTGATAAAATGGCTGCCAAAAGGTTCCACTACAGGAAAAATAATCCGTCCCCGGTCTGCAACCATGGTATAGCCTTCCAGCAGATCAAATACACCATCCGGACGAATATGTAATGACTGGTCTAACCGGTCAAAGCCCAGCACCTGTAACCAGTTTTCATTCTTTTCGTTTCCCGGACTATAATAGGGTTTCCATACAGCCGTGGAATCATCCCGGGAAAGGATCTCCATTCTAAAATCCTCTTTCCGGATAGATAATACCGGCAATGAATAGATATTTTTCATCATTAACCGCCAGAAGGGCATTGAGGGTGAGAGTGAATTCCCTTTTACCAGCTTTACAAACAGGCAATCCTGCATATTCTCCTGCCGGTCTGTGGAAAACTCTCCAACCTGATACACATTTCCCTGATAACTATACTCAAAAGCCACAGCCAGGGACTCTTCCGGGCGAAGACTACGGAGCAGGGAAATATACCCTAATTGTTCATTCAAATGATATTCGGAGGAGTCCAGTAAACGGGCATTTTCAATCTTTTCAAAATCTTTGCCATTCATGAATACTCCATGTAATGTATGGGTTACCTGATGAACAGACCTTGCAGCGGAATAGGTGGTTAACAACTGATCATATAATGTATTGGCCCGGTTAACAGGGATAGCTGCTCCTGAAGGAGAGAATGGTATGATCTCCGGATGGGAAATATGAGTGGCTTCTCCCAGATCAGAAAAAGCAACCAGGTTACGGGTAGTATGAAGGGTTCTGTCCTGGTTCGTAACCCATACTTCAATCCGGTTAATCCGGATACCGGATTGTACATAGGGTAAACTCTGTAAAGCCTGGTCATACTGATCATAAAAATAATGAGCCAGAAAAAAATGGGCATTTTCTTCATACGCATCCATGGCAACTTCAAATTCCCTCCTACGGGTGGTACCGGATGAACGGATCCGGCGTGAAGAGCTTTCCTGCTGGGCTATCACACTATTTAATCTTAATTTCCCAAACTGAAAATTCCCTTTTATTCCAAACAAACCACTTCCACCCTGGATGAGAGAATTTTGAGTGGTCATCCGTACCTCTCCGGCTTCCAGCAACCGGATAAATTCATCCTCTTCACCGGTATAACTCAATTTGATCTTACGGCTATCCTCTTTATATAACGCTTCCGTATTATATTGCATATCGAACCGGAGTTTCGTGCCCATTTCCGCCTGCAGACTGACCTGAATCTTTTCATCCAGATCGAAGTAGGTCCGGCGGCGCGAACGCACCGGAAGGGAGGGATTGTGCGTCCGTGTCTGCCGGACTCCTAACAGAACTTCTGCCGTTCCTTTCAGACGGAACCGGAGTCCACCGTTTCCAAAGGGTCCTTCTTTTTTTCTGTTAGGAGTCCACAATTCATGCAGAAAGGTCTCCTGCCTGACAGTAGTTTGCCCCATCCGGTTTCTCTCCCGGTAGTAATTTCTCCGGAAACAACGGGTTCGATAGGCCAGATATTCTGAGGAGGTCAGGAAAAGAGGGACACCGGTCCGCACTCCATATACAGAAGAGTATAAAAGATACCCATTCCGGGCCGGGTCATATACAGCCTGTATCTCCAGTTCCGGCAGGTTGTAAATGTCCGCATAACTCTCCCAACTGCCCGGCAGAGATTCAAATGGATAGTAAAAGAAAGGATAAAACCTTCCCAGAGAATCAGGTTCTTCTATCTGTTCCTCCGGTATACAATATAGGGGAACAGCATATAGGGAAAGTTTAGAAAAAATATATAAGATTGAAATTACTATCCAAAAAAGATATTTTGGAAAGCATTTTGGCATTTAAATAAATTCGTATGTACCCTTTCTAAAGCATACGCAGAGCAGCTTTAATAACCTGTTCTACGGACAGAGTAGGTGAACTTTTCAGAATAGCTGTTACTGCTTTCTGGCCTGCTGACTTCTGGAAGCCTAACATAATAAGAGCTGCCACGGCTTCTTCTGCCACAACACCGGTTGCCACTTTCTTACCGGTAGTAGTCGTAATGATCTCAACCGGTTTCACTTTGTTCTTCAGATCCACCAGAATCCGCTGCGCCGTTTTCAGTCCGATTCCCTTTACCGATGTAAGGGAGTTTTCATCTTTAGTCGCTATTACCTGAACAAGTTCATGAGGAGCAAAAGAGGATAAGATCATACGGGCTGTATTAGGCCCTACGCCGGAAACAGAGGTTAAAAGTACAAACAGTTCTCTCTCGGAAACCTCTGCGAACCCATACAACAGATGAGCATCCTCTCTAATCACTTCATAAATATATAATTTGCCGGATGTTTGTCCGTTAAATGCAGTATAGGTATTCAGGGATATCTGTAATTCATATCCGATACCTCCGCACTCCAGGATCATCCGGGCCGGAGAAAGTTCTGCAATTTCTCCTTTAATATATTCAATCATATCTATTTTATTATTTATATAAACGGAACAAAGCGATAAATAGTATATTTTGCCGGACTTTTTTATCCGGTTATTTATTACAAATGTAGGATTTCTTTTACAACCTCCTATCTTTTTCACGGGATCCAATCGTTTTTTTGGAGAGATACAGTAGTATTTTTACCCGAAAAAAGACTACCGGGAGGAATAAATCCTATTGGATAAAATCTAAAATACTACCGGCCGGGAAAAACCATTTCATACATCATTGTTTCCAGAATCCGGGAATAAGAATAGTCAGGATCGTAAAAATTTCCAGACGTCCGATCAACATGAGAAAAGAGAGAAACCATTTACAGACATCCGGTACTTCTGCAAAATTCCCGATAGGACCTAATGAACCTAATGCGGGACCAATGTTACTGACAGCCGAAACAGATGCCCCGATCGCCTCTTCAAACCCTAATCCACTGGCGGTAAGAACAAGCGAACTGATCATGATCAACAACATATATACAAAAGCAAATGCAAGGATACGATGGACAATATTGGAAGAAACCACCTGTCCATTCATTCGTACCGGTAATACCGCATGCGGATGGGTCTGTTTCTTAAACTCATTTCCCAGGTTCTTAAACAGAATTACGAATCGTCCCATTTTCAATCCTCCGCAGGTAGACCCGGCACACCCACCAATAAACATGATGATCAGTGCGATAATCCAGAAAAAGGACCCCCAGGGAAGGAAGTCATCGGCGATAAAACCACAGGAAGAAATCAGGGTGATAACCTGGAACAGGGATTTACGGAATGCCTCTGTAAAACCATCTGCCAGGTTAGTATACAAAAGCCATCCGGTTACCACTAAGGTAACCACACCCACTACCCCTGCAAACCAACGGAACTCTTCGTTTTTTAATAACTTAGATGGTTTCCCGTTAAAACAGAAATAGATCAGTGTCATGTTAGTAGCACCCAAAAACATAAAAAGGGCTATCACATATTCAATATACGCCGAATTCCAATAAGCAAGGCTATCATTTTTAGTAGAATATCCACCGGTAGATACGGTAGTTAATGCATGATTAATCGCATCATACCAATCCATAGGTCCGGCATGTAATAAACCGATAACAACAATGGTAAACAGAATATAGATAGCCCATAAACGTTTCGCTACCTGCGCTACACGGGGGCGGAACCGTTCGTGGGTAATACCGGGCGTTTCCGCATCAAACATCTGGGAAGCACCTCCCCCTAAAATCGGTAACAGGGCTACGGTAAACACAACGATACCAATCCCCCCCTGCCATTGGGTAAGGCTTCGCCAGATAAGCAGTCCATGCGGGAGCACCTCTATATCTTTAAGAATGGTAGAGCCGGTGGTCGTAAAACCGGACATAGTCTCAAAAAAGGCGTCCGTAATAGTAGGAATATAACCACTGATATAAAAAGGCAACATACCAAGAAGAGAAAACAATATCCAGGTAAAAGTAACGATCAGCATCCCTTCCCGGCGTCCGGCATCAAACTCATCAGCCCGGAATCCGAACACATATCCCAGGATACCTACCAGCAACATAATACCACAGGAAATCAACAACGGTTGAAAATCATCCCCTTTATAGATATAGGCACACACAGTAGCCAGGAGAACAAAGAAAGTCTCCATCAGGCAAACTGCCCCCAACATCTTTATGATAAAACGAACATTCAACATATATAATGGACAATGGACAATTGATAATGGACCATTACAGAATCTCCGGAATGAACTATTTTTTCATTCTTCATTTTCTTTTCTTCATTTAATTGAAGTAGTCTTCCAGTTTACGGATGGCACTATCGAGACAGAAAACAACCACATGGTCATACGCCTGGATCTGGGTATCTCCTTCAATCATCATCGGAACACCCTCACGAATCAAACCACCCAGTGTTATATCCTGAGGAAGTTTAAGGTCCTTTACCTGTTTACGGGTGATCCGGGAACCGGGACGGGCTACCAGTTCAGCCACATCAGCATTGGCAAATGTCAGAAATTTTATATTGGAAACGTCTGCTTTTAGCAGAAACTGATAAATATAACTGGCGGCAATCTGCTTTTTATTAATCACAGCACCAATATCCATACTTTCGGCCAATGAGATATAATCCAGGTTTTCAATCTGGGCAATGGTTTTAAATACGCCATATCTTTTAGCCGCCAGACAAGCAAGGATATTTGTACTGGAGTTGTCTGTCAACGCGATAAAAGCCTGTGCATCTTTTAATCCTTCCTGCATCAACAAGTCCGGATCCCGGCCATCTCCATTAATGATCAGGACATTTCCGGGAACTACTTCCGCTATCCGGTGACTTTTCTCTTTTTCCATCTCAATCACTTTTACCCGTATATTGTGAGGCAGGTATTGAGCTGTGCGGATCGCAATCCGGCTCCCCCCCATAATAACAACCTTCTTCACTTCCGGATCTGTTTTCCCGGCAAGATGCTGCACATCTTTAACGTGTTCCTTCGTAGTTGTAAAATAGACCAGGTCATCCGCTTCGATGGTATCTGTCCCATGAGGAATAAGGGTTTCATTGCGGCGTTTAATCGCTACAATGTGATACAACTTCCGGGACATATTGAGCTCAGCTAACGTAGAATTTACCAGGATGGAATTACTCCGGATCTTTACACCGATCAGGATCAGCGTTCCTCCAAACAATTCCCAGTACTGGCGGGTCCAGGGACGGCTAACAGCTGTTACAATCTCCTGCGCAGCCAGCATCTCGGGATAAATCATAGACCCAATCCCCAATTTATCAAAAATTTCTTTGTTGCGTGGCTGAAGATATTCAGGATTATTGATACGTGCCAGTGTTTTGTACGCGCCCAGTTCAGAAGCCAACACACAGGCGGTAATATTAGTAGACTCCTCCGGAGTAACACTGATAAATAAGTTGGCTTTTCTTACACCGGCTTCCTGTAAATCACGGATGGAGACCGGATTTCCAACCATAGGAAGTATTTCAGCACCGGCATTCGGGAAATGCAGCCGCTCTTCATTTGGATCTATCAACACAATATCGTGTTTTTCCCAGGCAAGCATTTTTGCCAGATGGGTTCCGACTTCACCAGCACCCGCTATGATAATTTTCATACTATTCCATTTTGTTAAAGGCGTTCAACCTTTTTATTATCCCCGTACAAGTTCACGGATACAGTTTGCGATACTTTCAGCATCCATACCGCATAGCTTATATAATTGCGGGATTGTACCATGCTCTATAAAAGCATCCGGCACTCCTAACCGCTTTACGCGTGGAGTATATCCATGATCAGCCATAAATTCAAGCACCGTACTACCTAATCCCCCGGTGATAACTCCATTTTCCAGGGTGATAACTTTTTTGTATGTTTTCCCTACTTCGTGAAGTAACTCTTCATCCAGAGGTTTAAGATAAATCATATCATAATGAGCCACTGAAATACCTTCTGCCGAAACCATTTCAATCGCTTTGACCGCTTCATTTCCTATAGATCCCAATGACAGGAGTGCCAGACCGGTTCCCTCCCGGAGTTTTTTTCCTTTACCAACAGGCAAAATCTCCATTGGATTGCGCCAGTCTGTTTTTTCTCCTTTACCACGTGGATAACGGATCACAAAAGGTGCCTCTGCCGTTTTATAACCGGTATACATCAGATTCCGTAAATCATGTTCATTCAACGGTGAGGAGATAACCAGTTCCGGAACAGGCCGGAGATAAGCCAGGTCGAATACCCCATGATGGGTTGCCCCATCTTCTCCTACCAGGCCGCCACGGTCCAGGCAGAGCACCATCGGCAGTTTCTGTAAAGCCACGTCGTGTATGATCTGGTCATAGGCCCTTTGCATAAAAGAAGAATAGACATTGCAGAAAGGAAATAGCCCTTCTTTTGCCAACCCGGCCGAATAGGTAACCGCATGTCCCTCTGCAATACCCACATCAAACGCACGGTTTGGAAAAGCTTTCATCAGATAGGTCATGGAACAACCGGTCGGCATAGCCGGCGTAATGCCCACTATCCGTTCATCCTGTTCTGCCAGTTCCACCAACGTATGGCCAAAAACGTCCTGATAAAGCTGAGGTTGGTTCAGGTCATCCGGAATGATACGCTTTCCGGTCTCCTTATTGAATTTACCCGGTGCATGCCATTCGGTTGCCGATTCTTCGGCGGGCTTAAAGCCTTTGCCTTTCCGGGTCTTAATATGCAGTAATTTGGGACCACGCATATTCCTGATATCATTCAGTACTTTTACCAGATAATTCACATCATGCCCGTCCACAGGACCAAAGTAGCGGATACTGAATCCCTCAAAAAGATTATGCTGTTGGGTCAATAAAGCTTTCAGGCTATTATTAAATCTTAGAATACTTCCCCTGTTATCTTCAGAAATCAGGCGTATCTTTTTCAGGCCCCGGTATACATCATACCGCATTTTATTGTAGGTCTGGCTGGTAGTAATATCCACTAAATACTGGCTCAACCCTCCGACACTATGGTCAATGGCCATATCATTGTCATTCAGAATGATCAGTAAATTATTGGGATTGGCCGAAGCATTGTTTAAACCTTCATAGGCAAGCCCTCCGGTCATCGCACCATCTCCTATCACAGCAATGACCTGACGGTCCTCTTTCTTCAAAGCAGACGCGACCGACATCCCTAAAGCTGCCGAAATAGAGTTGGAGGCATGTCCCGCGACAAAAGAGTCATATTCACTCTCTTTCGGATTGGGGAATCCACTAATTCCATTCAGTGTACGTAACGTATTGAATTGTTTCCGGCGGCCGGTCAGGATTTTATGGCCGTATGCCTGATGTCCCACATCCCACACGATACGGTCCTCAGGAGTATTGAAAACGTAATGAAGGGCAACTGTCAATTCAACGGTTCCAAGACTTGCCCCCAAATGGCCCGGATTTTCAGAAAGTACATCTATAATATATTGTCTGACCTCTGCACAAACCTGTTCAAGTTGGTTGGCAGGGATCTTTCGTAAATCTTCCGGATAGTCTATATGATCTAATAAACGCTTATTTTCGCTTTCACTCATGTCAGCTAAATTTCCGCAAATGTACGGATTTAAAGGATACCTTAATACTTTTCCCTGATTTATTTATAAGTCAGGAGACCTGCTATGCCACACCCTATCAAGCCCAGACCCAGGACAGCATAAAATAACCGGGCTCCCGTACGTCCCAGCCAGTTTATAAATGTATTTGCCTGGCGAGTGGAGAAAAACCACTCAAAATTGAACAG
This sequence comes from Tannerellaceae bacterium, assembly GCA_021201565.1. Lineage (GTDB taxonomy): Bacteria > Bacteroidota > Bacteroidia > Bacteroidales > Tannerellaceae > UBA4116. The sequence continues at coordinate 2,117 of JAJQES010000334.1, read as the reverse complement.
GGCAGCGGCAAATGAAAGTCCTCCGATCCCAATAAATAATAACAGAAACAAATATTCGGAAGTTTGCATGGGTTACTGAAATTCTACGGTACGTGTCCCATCGGGATTTTCACTGATCATTACATGTACTACATCTCCGGGAAGTAACTCCTCTATCTTTTCCGGCCACTCTATAAAGCATAAAGCTCCACTATAAAAATAGTCCGTGGTACCTATATCCTCTGCTTCACTGAGTTTATTGATCCGGTAAAAATCAAAATGATAGATCAGTTCACCTGTTTCCTCACTTCTATATTCGTTGATGATCGCAAATGTCGGACTATTGATCACATCCTCCACACCCAGTTCTTCGCAAACAGCTTTGATGAAAGTGGTTTTTCCGGCGCCCATACTTCCATGGAAAGCATAGACCGTCCGGTCATCCAGTTGACGGAGAAATTCCGCAGCAGCTTCACGAATCGAGTTTACATCTTTTATCTGAATTGTTTTCATATATTTTATTCCGGATATATCCTGCCGGTTTAATTCTTTTTCATTGTATAGTCAGTAATACCCAATGATTCATATGCCTGTAATAACGCATTATCATCATCAGAAATCATAAGCAATTTATCATTTTCTTTTAAAATAGTATTCCCTTTGGGAATAAAATATCTTCCTTCACGCATTACCATAACTGCCAGGGTATGGTCCGGCAAAGTTAATTCCATTAATTTGTTTCCATGTTCCAGAACAGCAGGCGTCACTTCTATCTCACTCATCGCACTTTTAATTCCTTCCGGCAATTCAATACCAAAAACATCCTGCCGCTCCGGCTCCTCAGTCAGGTTGAGCCATTTGGCGACACTGGTCACAGTAGTTCCCTGTACCACAAGAGACAAAATGGTAATAAAAAATACGACATTGAAGATCAATCCCGCATGTTCAATCCCGGCGGTCAAGGGATAAGTAGCAAATATAATGGGGACCGCTCCACGGAGTCCTACCCAGGAAATATACATTTTGCCTTTGGTGGTAAAATTCTTAAAAGGTAACAGACAAAGAAAGACACTAAGCGGACGGGCAAACAGGATCATAAAGATACCTACTGTTAACCCTAATAAGGCAACGGGTAATAATTCACTCGGATTTACCAGTAAACCCAAACTAAGGAACATCACGATCTGCCATAACCAGGCAAACCCATCAAAGAACGTACTGATACTTTTCTTATGGACAATTTTCGCATTTCCTACTACCAGTCCGGCAATATAAACCGCCAGGTATCCGTTTCCCTGGCACAATGTTGTGGCTGAATAGGTCAGGAAGGCTGTCGCAAGAATCAGAATCGGATATAAGGATTCGTTATCTATATCAATTTTATTAATAATAAATACGGATATTTTCCCAAAAATATAGCCGGCAAGACCACCCAATGCCAACTGAATGAGCAACATCAGGATACCTTCCCAGGCACTCATTTCACCGTTTTGTATATAAGCAATCAATAGAATAGTAAGCATATAAGCCATAGGGTCATTACTCCCACTCTCTAACTCCAGTGTCGGACGCAGCCGTTGTTTCAGATAAACACCCTTACTTCGCAGAATAGAGAACACAGACGCCGAATCAGTAGAGGACATGACGGCTGCCATCAATAAGGATTCGGGCAATGTCAAGGTTTCATATCCAATCGCCGTACGGCAGAGCCAATAGATAAACATTCCTGTAATAAACGTAGTTGCCAGGACGCCTACTGTTGCTAAAATCACACCCTGTGGTGCAATAGGTTTGACGTCCGAGAGTTTGGTATCCATACCACCGGAGAAAAGAATAATAGACAGCGCCAACATCCCGATAAACTGAGCCACCGCCGGACTATCGAACGCAACGATTCCCAGGAAATCACTGCCAAAGAGCATCCCTACTCCCAGAAACAATAACAGCGCGGGCAATCCGAAGCGGTAGCCGGCTTTCCCGGCAAAGACACTAAAAAACAATAAAATAGAGGAAATTAGCAATACTTGATCTGCATCTTGTAATATATTCATAGTTTTAACTGGATGTTTATTTAGTACTCTGGAACAAAATTAACTAAAAAAATACCGAACATGCAACTATGCTATCATATTTATTAT
>JAJQES010000156.1 GCA_021201565.1 Tannerellaceae bacterium | reverse complement strand
CTTTAAATGACATCCAGGAATTTCCGGATACAAAGAAATTCTTGGAAGCCGTTGTTGATCATATCGGGAAAAGCCAGGAATTTACAGCAGATATTTCTTATCAACCTGTCAGGGAGGGCGAATTTACCTGGAAATTTGAGGTTAATAAGCGGGACCAGGCGGTAAACCATGATTACCGTTTAAAAAAGATTGTGTTTGAAAACTTTAGGAAGTTTCCGGCTCCTGCCCCCTCTAAACCTCCGTATGGAATCTCTTTTCAGGGAAAAGACGAACAACCTTTTTCTGCTATTATTTTAGGAGCTAATGGGGTGGGTAAAAGTTCTGTTTTCAATGGTATGGAATATTTGTACAGGGGTGAAATCGGGGAGATGAAATTCCGTAATTTTGGTAATAATAAAATCTCCCGGAAGGAATCAACGGAGAATTTTGTAACGTATTGGAATAATGAATATAAGGTTGTAAAAGCCGAAATAGAGACTTGTTTTGTAGCGGAGGCGGCGACTGGAGAAAATCCGGAAACAAACCGGCAGGGTGTTTTTAATTTAGAGAAACCTCTTCCCTCTGTGAATCATCATATTGAACATATTTTAAAAAATTGTTTTTTTATATCCGAATTTAATATTTTTGAATTTGGCCAATTAAAATATAATGAGGGTGGTCTGGACTCTATCCGCATGAAAATTGCCAATGCTGTGGATATAGGCGACCTGACCTGGTTTCACTGGTTGATTTGTGAATTGGCGACAGGTTCTGTTAAGTGCTGGAATGAAGAGACGGAGAAATGGGATCTGCAACAGGAAGAGGATAAATACCGGCAAGAGAAAGAGAGACTTGACAGACAGGAAAAATATTTGTTGGATAGTATTTTTTTGCTCAATGAAGATCGAAGTGGGTTGGAAAATGCGCTGGTTCATTTTCTGAATTTGGATTTGTCTCATATTCCTCCTTTCGTGGATGATCTCATTCATTTTATTTTGTATTTGCAAAGATTACTCGATGCCCGGGATTACCGGAAAGTTGCAGAGTTGGAACGTTCGGCAAAAGAGCACCGGCAATCAATAGATAACTGTAAAAAGAAGTTGCTGGAATTTTCCAAAATAAAAAATACATTGGTTTGCCGGGAAATTGAACAGATTGATATTCAGATTGTCCAAGTCTTAGATTCTATTTTTAAACATTCATTCTGGAAAGTTTTAAGTGATTTTATAAGGGTTAAGAATAGTCCGGGACAGAGGATTTCCCCAAAGAGGGTGAAGAATGTAACCAATGAGGCTGTAAAACTTCGCCAACTAATTCAGCAGTTTGATGTGGAGACTTCTATTGAGAGTCGTTCCCGGTATGCTGAAAATGTAGATATTTCGGCTATCCTTGAAGTCAAAGATGAATTGCAGGGAGACTCTCCGCATACTATTCTTACTTCTTTTATTGAACGAAAAGTGAAGAATGAGACTGAGAAGGAAATTCTTACATCCAGAAAGGAACAACTATTAACCAAGAGGATTAATGAGTGTATCATTCAGGAGGCCCGTGAGATATACGGGGTGATTAATGAACCTTTGCGTACCTGTTTTAATGATGCGTTAGCGGATGTAAAGCCTGTTGTGGATGATGTTATGAGGATCTTTTTAAATAATGAAGAGATTGATTGGCAGGACGAAAAATTGTGTATTCAACAGGATGGGAGTGATTGGATCTTGAAGGAGGATTTTTGTTCTATTGCCATTAAAGAAAAGCCAAAGGAGGGGGAAGAACTGCCTGAGGAGAAAATTAAGGGTATTTCACCAAAGAAATATTTTAATACTTTCCGGTATAAATTGTTTGCCGCGATGTTGAATATTGGGGTTTCTTTTGCGATGAAGAAGAGGAATAACCTGAATGTACCTTTGGTACTGGATGATGTTTTTCATTCGAGTGATTTTAAAAATAAGATATATATTCAACATTTTATAAACTCTATTATTAAGTCGCATGACCGGATTTTCCGGGATGGTTACCTGCCTCTGCAACTTATTTTGTTTACCCATGATGAGATGATTTTTCATTCTATCAAGGAAGAGATGGAGAGAAATAGAGATATAGATATAGAATCTGACACAGAACCTCTATTACGCTTTTTCAGACTGTTGGATTATAAAGATGCCGAACCTAATAATGAACTACAAATAAATAATTTGGTTTATGAGTATTAAAGGTAAAGAGATTGGTAAATATTTTGTTGTTTTTGGAGTTGCATTTGCGGTTGCTACCATTATCGCTTGTAGATTTGAAAAACACATAAAGACCACACAGGATCATTATATGGAGAGTATTGAGGATTTGAGAGCTCAAATTTCCGGAAAGATTAATGCTAATGAATTAGGGGGTGTTAGTTTATCGGGTGATACATTGCAGGTGCAATTAATCTATGATAAGATCAATGAAATGATTTTGCACTATAATAGTAGTCTTAATGCCGCAGATAGCCGGATTTCAAGGGAATTGAATAATCTAAATATTTGGGTAACTATCTGGATGGGGTTAATTGCTTTAGGAGGAATTTTCATTCCTCTTGTTTTAAATAATGAGTCTAACAAAAAACTGGAAAGTTTAAAAAGAGAGTATAAAGA
>JAJQES010000150.1 GCA_021201565.1 Tannerellaceae bacterium | reverse complement strand
AGGATATCCGGGACATAAAAGTAAGATTTATCCCCGCCAGGTCCCTTTGCCCTCCCATACATGAAATAAATTTTAAACGGGATGAGAAACCGGAATCCGATGCCGAGGATATGTACGGATTTGAATCTGCAGATTGAAGAACCAAGACTCCGGTCTCTCCCGGAGCCGGAGCTTGTTCTTTTTATGCATTCATCGCTATCAACAGGATAGCAGCCAGGATAGCTAAAACCGTACATACAATTTTAACGACACTGTACGGACGATCGCCGGTAATATGGCCGGTCCGGCCGTTCACATAAAAGTGGTAAAGCTTATGCCGGTACATATAAGTGGATATATAGACAGGTAAAAGGATCAGTTTAAATCTGACATCATTAAATTTTGTATCAGATGAAATAATCCGTTGCTGGTCTCCTCCGATCTGTCGTCTGACGGCATCCCGTATTTTTGATTCCATAACAGATCTGGCTGTACGAAATCCGTCCCGGAGATTGATCCTGTATTTTTCAGTAATAAAGCCACTCAGAAATTTAGGGTCTGCTTCTACCAGATTACGGGTATCCCATCCCTGAATTTTATCCATCACAGGTTTAAGCACTAACCCGGAAGCCGGTACCATTACATCATCGAAAAAAAGAGATACCTGTCCGCTACGGAAAGTCCACCGGGTCCGCATTACAGTCCGTTTGTTCTTACCACTTCCTACCGTAACAAAATAATTATCTCCCCTCTGTCCCCGGTAATCAGTCTCCGTTTGTGCATCATATGTCCAGACCGGAATGTACACACCCTTTAAATCCTGTGTATGGAAGGCCTGTTTTTTCAACTTACCGGGAGCAAACCACAAGCCTTTCAGCCATCGTGACATGTGGGAATGAATAGATTCATGCGAAACATGAAACGGCAACAGATAAGCAGGTTTTATTAACCGCTCGGCATGGATATCCGATTCAATAAGAGGTGCATTACAATAAGGACAGGCGGTAGACTTAATATGTTCTTCTACAGTGGACTCTCCCCCGCACTGCCGGCAATGGATCACTTTCACCTGCCGGTTATTCAATTCTTCTACCTCTGAAGCATATTTCAGAAAATCAAGTTCCTCCACAACATCCACCCGTTTAACCTCTATTGCCGTATAAGCACCGCAGTGAGTACAACATAAAGAATCCGTACCCGGCTTATAAGTCAGCTGGGCACCACAGGATTCACAGGCATAGGTATCCGATGCAGGAAGGAATTCCTCTCTGTTCTCTTCCATGTATCAATTTTTTACGGTTGAGGTAACGGAGGCGGAGTTGCAGTCCACAGATTGGCCAGTTCATCCTGTTCACCGGCCGGTTGCCATTGGGCCATTCCGGCTTTCCAGACTAAAGTTTCCCGGGTAAGTACCTGTTTTTGCACTAATTCAGCCAGTCCGTTCAAACGGAAAGGTCCGGATTGCCGGCCGCCTACAGCCACATAATATTCGGTTTCGCCCGGCAAGGGTGGCAGAGTAGCCGGGCCACCCGGTGCAACAGGAGGTGTTGCTGCCTGATTGGCCATAGCCTGGGTCATCTGTCCGGCCATCGCAATCCCGGCACCCAGGCCGATACCCATACCGGCTGTACCGGAAGGATTTTCAGCAGCGGCTTCCATAGATTTAGCGGCTTTCATTTTCGTAAGTTTATCCAGATCAATTTTCTCGAGACGGCTCAGTTCGAATATTTCTTTCTTCACTTCGTCCGGCATAGAGATATTTTCAATCAGGAACTTAGTCACCTCCATCCCGTAAGCGGCAAAGTCATCATGCATATAATGAAAGATAGCCTCCGACAATTCATTCAGGTTAGAAGCATACTTTTCTACAGGCAGATTGATTTCACCGGTCGCATCCGAAAAACGGGTAACAATAATACTTTTCAGCTGGTCGGCAATATGTGTAGTTGTAAAAAGCTGGTTCGTTCCCACAATCTCCCTGATAAATACGGCAGCATCAGTTACTTTAAAGGCATACGTACCGAATGCCCTTACCTCTACCATTCCAAAACGGCTATCACTCAGAATGATCGGGCTACGGGTTCCCCACTTCTGATCCAGGAAGTTACGGGTACTGACAAAATAAACCTCAGCTTTGAAAGGGCTGTTAAAACCATATTTCCAGCCTTTCAAAGTAGAAAGGACCGGCAGATTCTGCGTATTCAGGGTATAGGTGCCGGGTCTGAATGTATCGGCAATTTCCCCTTCATTTACAAACACCGCAATCTGTCCCTCACGTACCACCAGTTTTGCATTATTCTTGATCTCATTATTATGCCGCTCAAAACGGTGAACAATCGTATTATGCGTATTATCAAGGAATTCGATGATATCGATCAGTTCCCCACGCAACTTTTTAAAAAAGCTCATATCCTTTTCTTTTTAATTTATGGGTCAGTAATTTTATAATGAGTCAAATATACACAGAATTTCTTTTACGTAAAGAAATAACAGGAAAGAACAATTTAAATATTCTATTTTTAATTATTACTATCCTATATTTAACAATCGGTTATTTTTTCATTTTCCGGGTTCTTTTTTTCAAAAAGGTTTTTTAGTTTTACCGGAGAAATATACTGACCTCGTTATAG
>JAJQES010000254.1 GCA_021201565.1 Tannerellaceae bacterium | reverse complement strand
ATCAATTTGTTTTTTTAGTATTATTATGTTATATTTGAATCATATTCATTAATGAATAAAATGTAAGGAGAATTATATAAAAACGCAAAGATTTATGAGTTATCTTAAGTTTGATAAGACGTTAATGATTAACCTGGAGGAGTCATTAAGCCGGGAGGTATTGAGGACAAACCGGATGGGAGCTTATCATTGTACGACAGTTGTGGACTGTAATACACGGAAGTTCCATGGTTTGCTGGTGATGCCTGTTCCCGGCATGGATGATGAAAACCATGTTTTATTATCGTCATTTGATGAAACCGTCATACAACACGGCGCAGAATTTAACCTTGGCTTGCATAAATACCAGGGGGGTAGTTTTAGTCCTAACGGACATAAATACATCCGGGAGTATAATTGTGAAACAGTGCCCCGTACGGTGTACCGGGTAGGGGGGGTCATCTTTTCAAAAGAAAAGGTGTTCTCTATGTTTGAAAACCGGATTTTGATCAAATACACCCTGGAAGATGCCCATTCTGAAACCACCCTGAGGTTCCGTCCGTTTCTGGCGTTCCGTGGTGTGAATGAACTAACCCACAACAACAACGCATTTAATGCTTCGTATGAAGAGGTGGCAAATGGTATTAAAACCTGTATGTATAAGGGGTATCCCGAATTGTTCATGCAGTTTAACAAACGGGTGAAGTTTGTGTATGAACCCCATTGGTACAATGGGATTGAGTATCCGAAAGAGCAGGAGAGAGGCTATCCTTACCAGGAAGATCTCTATGTGCCCGGTTATTTTGAGGTGCCTATTAAAAAGGGCGAATCTATAATATTCAGTGCCGGTGATACGCAGGTGGTGACTACCCGTCTGAAAGCGCAGTATGAAAATGAAGTGCATCTGCGTACCCCGCGGACCAGCTTTTACAATTGTCTGAAAAATTCGGCACAGCAGTTTTATTTTAAACCGAATCCGGACGACTCCTGTCTGCTGGCAGGGTATCCCTGGTTTAAAGCACGGGCCCGTGACCTGTTTGTGTCTTTGCCGGGATGTTCCCTGTCCATAGAGGACCCGGTTCGTTTTGAAAAAGTGATGGCCACGGCTATGAATGCCCTGCAGGCATTTATGAAAGACGGGACCCCGGATGAGGTGATCCATGAACTCGACCAGCCGGATGTACCACTGTGGTGTGGCTGGGCTATCCAGCAGTATGCCCGGGAAGCCAGTATGGAAAAGGCCCGGGACCTCTATGGCGATTTTGTCAAAGAGATAATCCATTACATCATGGAGGGTAATCATCCGGATATGCGGGTGACAGAAAACGGCTTGCTGTATGCGGAAGGGCGTGATAAATCCATTACCTGGATGAATTCAACGATCCATGGTAAACCCGTGGTGCCCCGTTCCGGTTATATTGTAGAGTTCAATGCCCTGTGGTATAATCTGCTCTGTTTTTATAAAGAACTGAATGGAGGAGTGGCCGGTGAAAAGGTAGAAACTACTATTCAACAGATAGAAGCCTCTTTCCCGGAAACCTTTGTAAACGGCTATAATTACCTGTTTGATTCGGTGAGCGGATCAACGGTTGACTGGAGTGTCCGTCCCAATATGATCCTGGCGGTCGCTTTACCGTATTCGCCCCTGACCCGGGTTCAGAAACGGGCGGTGCTGGATATTGTTACCAAAGAGTTACTGACCCCGAAAGGTCTGCGGTCCCTGAGTCCGAAAAGTGAAGGCTACCGGCCTTATTATGTGGGTACCCAGGCTGAACGTGACCTGGTCTATCACCAGGGTACGGCATGGCCGTGGCTGATGGGATTCTATCTCGAGGCATATATCAAAGTCTTTGGGATGGGAGGTGTCTCTTTTGCCGAACGTATGTTGATCAGTATGGAAGAAGAGATGAATATGCACTGTATCGGTACCATCCCGGAACTGTTTGACGGGAACCCACCGTTTACCGGACGGGGCGGAATCTCTTTTGCCATGAATGTGGCAATGATCCTGCGAGTGGTTGAGTATTTGAAAAAGTTTAACGCTGAATAATACGAGTATATGAAAGCATTAATGTTTGGATGGGAGTTCCCTCCTCATATCCTGGGGGGATTAGGAACGGCCAGTTACGGATTGACCCGGGGGATGGCTATGCAGCCCGATATGGATATTACGTTTGTGATTCCTAAGCCCTGGGGGGATGAAGACCAGAGTTTCCTGAAAATAATAGGAACCTGTAATACTCCGGTTGTTTGGCGTGATGTGACCTATGATTATGTAAAAGAACGGATCGGTAAATATATGGATCCGCAAAAATATTTTGACTACCGGGATCATATCTATGCGGACTTTAGTTATAAGCATGTGAATGATCTGGGATGTATTGAATTCTCCGGCCGGTACCCGGATAACCTGCTGGAGGAGATCAATAACTATTCGGTCGTGGCGGGTGTGATTGCCCGGACGGAACAGTATGATGTCATCCATGCCCATGACTGGCTGACTTATCCGGCCGGTATCCATGCCAAAATGGTAAGCGGTAAGCCGATGGTGATCCATGTACATGCGACGGACTATGACCGGAGCCGTGGGAATGTGAATCCGAATGTATATGCCATTGAAAAAGATGGGATGGACCATGCGGACCATATCATTACGGTGAGTAACCTGACCCGGCAGACGGTGATTGAGAAATACCACCAGGACCCGGCTAAAGTTACGACTGTACATAACGCGGTAGAACCTTTGAGTGATGAGATCCTGGCTATTCCTGATAAAAAAGGTGTGAAGGATAAGATCATCACTTTCCTGGGACGTATCACTATGCAAAAAGGACCGGAGTATTTTGTGGAAGCAGCGGCCAAAGTATTGGCGAAAGCCCCGGATGCCCGGTTTGTGATGGCAGGTAGCGGGGATATGATGAACCAGATGATCCGGTTAGCAGCAGCAAAAAATATTGCGGACCGTTTCCATTTTACCGGCTTTATGAAAGGCAAACAGGTCTATGAGGTATTAAAAGCAAGTGATGTGTATGTAATGCCGTCCGTCTCTGAACCCTTTGGGATTTCTCCTCTGGAAGCGATGCAGTGCGGAGTGCCTTCGATCATTTCCAAACAGTCCGGTTGCGCGGAGATCCTGGATTATGCGGTCAAAGTAGATTACTGGGATATTGAAGCGATGGCGGACGCGATGTATGCGATTATCACTTATCCGGCGATGTATGAATTCCTGAAAGAAGAAGGGAAAAAAGAGGTGGATAACATCAAGTGGGAATATGCCGGCCAGAAAGTACGCCGCATCTATGACCAGGTGATTAATAAGTAAGAAGTCAGAAAATTATTCTTACCTTCTAATGAGCAAAAGCGAATGATAACTTCTTTCTTCTTAACTTCTAAAGAAAAATAAACGAATAAAAAAAATAATATCATATGAAAACGATCTGCTTTTATTTTCAAATACACCAACCATTCCGTCTGAAAAGGTACCGCTTTTTTGATATAGGGAATGATCATTACTATTATGATGATTTTCAGAATGAAGAGATCATGCACCGGATAACTGAACGTTGTTACCTGCCGGCCAACAGAACGATCCTGGATATGATCAAAACCAGTGGCGGAAAGTTTAAAGTGGCTTATTCCATTTCGGGAACAGCATTGGAACAAATGGAGATCTATTCTCCGGAACTGATTGATAGTTTTAAAGAACTGGCGGCTACCGGTAATGTGGAGTTTCTGACTGAAACCTATTCTCATTCCCTTTCTTCACTGGGAGATCCGGAAGAGTTCAAAGCAGAAGTGAAGAAACACAGGGAAAAGATTGCCGCTTTGTTTGGAGTGAAACCGAAAGTGTTACGTAACACGGAGTTAATCTATTCGGATGAGATTTCAGATATGGTCACTCAAATGGGATTCAAGGGAATGCTGACAGAGGGAGCCAAACATATCCTGGGGTGGAAGAGTCCGAACTATGTCTATTCTTCAGCTGCCCATCCGCAATTGAAACTGTTATTGAAGAACGACCGCTTCAGTGAGGACCTGTCTCTCCGGTTCTCGGATTATAGCTGGAGTGAATATCCGTTGACTGCTGATAAATATATGTCATGGATCGCCAATACACCGGAATCGGAACAAATTATCAACCTGTTCATGAACTATGATGTGCTGGGTGCCTTAAATACTGCTGAATCAGGTATTTTTGAATTCCTGAAAGCACTGCCACGCTTTGCCGCGGAAAAAGGGATCAGCTTCTCAATGCCTTCTGAAGTGTTTGCTTTACTGAAACCGGTGGATTCGATCTCAGTTCCCTATGCCATCTCATGGGTAGATGAGGAGAAGGATTGTAGTTCCTGGTTAGGAAATGTGTTGCAGAAAGAGGCCTTTAGTAAGATCAATGCGATCAGTGAGCGGGTACACCTGGTGACAGACCGCCGGATACAGCAGGACTGGACCTATCTGCAAAGCAGTGACCATTTCTATTATATGAATACAAAGCATGGAGGAGAGAAAGGGTTCAGCCCGTACGATAATCCGTATGATGCGTTTAATAATTATATGAATGTTCTTTCAGACTTCGTGGACCGGGTGAATGCACAGTTCCCGGCGAATATTGAGAATGAAGAACTGAACTCGTTGCTGACTACGATCAACAACCAGGGAAAGGAGATTGAACAGTTACACAGGGAACTGGAGAAATATAAGAAAAAAGCGGTTACAAAAACCGCTGCGAAAAATTGATTGAACCTTTTATAACTTATTCTGTTATTATGGTATAGTGTTTTTCATGGTATTAGAATTAAGTTAGATTAGGTTATCCGTCTTGTTCGTGAGAATAGGACGGGTTATTTTTTAAGAAGTTAAGAAGTATAGAAGTCAAAAGGTTCACCCTTTTCTTCCTGCTTCTTAACTTTTTGTTTTTATAAATAAGCAGAGCCCTCGTTCCCCGGCTTGACCGGGGACCGCAGAGGAACAGGCCTCAGTTACCATTAATAGTTGAAAAGGTCTGGTTCTAATGCGATCCCCAATCAGGTTGGGGAACGAGATTCCTTTTGTATAGAAGGGAGTCCGATCAGCTGGAATGTTCTATTTGTAGTTTGGACAGAGGGGATTTCCGAATCCCCGGCCGGAGAATATTCGGATCTCCGGATCCGGTGTTTATACATTCCTTAGTTACTACGCAATTTGTATTTTTAAAGCGGATTACAAATCCGCATACCCGTTAAGTCGGGGATTCGGAAATCCCCTCCGTCTAAAATTTATGGCGTTACCTCCGTCCAAAGTATAGGAGTCAAAAGGTTCACCTTTTCTTCCTGCTTCTTAACTTTTTGTTTTTATAAATAAGCAGAACCCTTGTTCCCCGGCCTGACCGGGGACCGCAAACGAACAGGCCTCAGTTACCATTAATAGTTGAAAGGGTATGGTTCTAATGCGATCCCCAATCAGGTTGGGGAACGAGATTCCTTTTAATTATTGGAGACATGGCTGTGTTCCCTTTATATAATCAGAAATAGGTAATAAAATCGGACTCCTGGAAGCGGGAGACTTCTTTTTCCCAGCGTTCCCGGACGAATTTGTCGTGGGCGGGGTCCACGCTGTATTTATCAAAGTCGGCCTGGGAGTCAAAACGCATATAGAATCCGTATTGATAATCATTCTTAGGACTACACTGGCGGAACACCTGGAAATCATGTACTCCTTTGATTTTGGTCAGGATCTTTTGTCCGTCTTTCAGGAAGGCAGTGGCTTCTGCCGAACCTACCGGGTGGATCAGGTCAAAGATGACGGTATGAATGATTTCGCCGGCATTCAGGGTATTGGAAGCACATCCGGATAAACCGGCAGTAGCTGCCACTACGGCTGTGGCACCTGCGTTGCGGATAAATTTTCTTCTTTCCATAATCAGTTTTTATTTTATATAACAAATTTATCTCTTGATTAGTACGGTCAGACGCAGCGAAAGATCAAAAAAGACCATTTTAGCGTTGACATTCTGGGTGATGTGCCGTTCGGCTTTGGCCAGTTCCTCCATCAGGTCAAATACATTCCGTTCATTGACATAGGGCGCAAATTTAACGGCAAACCCGGCTTCATCACTATTCATATAATTTAATTCAGGTGCCTGAAAGCGGTACATAAAGTTTTCCCGTATCAGGTGCTGGCAGTAGGCGAGGAAATTTTTCTGCTTTTCCCGGCCGATGGAAGCCAGCAGATCGGCCATCATTTTCATGCCCCGTACATTCCGGCTCCAGGAGTTACGCATCATCTCTTTGAATTGTTCGAGGAAGAACTCTTTGTCTTCCCCGACACTGATCGCTTCTATAGCCCGTAGATAATCTCCTCCGGCCAGGTGGGATATATAGGCGGCGTCTTCCGGTGATAGGCCAAAATTTTTGACCATGGCCGCTTTTAGTTCTTCCTGTGCGATGGGACGCACATTGATCCGTTGCGAGCGTGACTGGATTGTGCCCAATACCAGGTCCGGTTGTTCTGATGCCATCAGGATCACAGTATTGGCCGGTGGTTCTTCAATGATCTTCAACAACTTATTCGCACATGTCGCATGTAACTTTTCCGGTAACCACACCAGCAGGATGCGGTAAGTGGCTTCGTAGATCCGTAAAGAGAGTTTGCGGATGATCTCGTCACTTTCCTTGGAATAGATAATGGCCTGTGAGTTTCCTGCCTCCATGCAGTCCAGCCATTCCGGCATCCCGAAGTAAGGATTTTCTTTCAGGAAAGAACGCCATTCGGGGAGGTAATCATCACACACCTCTTTTTTCCGTTCTTTTTTGGCAACAACAGGGAATACAAAATGAAGGTCCGGATGTGCCAGTTCATTGTATTTAACGCAGGAGGGACATCTTCCGCAGGCATCTTCCTGTGTACGTTCCGTGCAGTTCAGGTACCGGGCATACGCCAGGGCCAGTGGAAAAGTACCGGCTCCACCGGGCCCGCAAAACAGCTGGGCATGAGCTACCGTACCTGATTCCGCAGACTCTCTCAACCGCTTCTTAACCTCTTCCTGTCCGATGATATCTCTGAAAAACACGTCCTGTTACTTTTGATTAAACATCAAAAGTAGTGAATTGGCAGTTGACAATTGACAATTGACAATTAAAAAATATAAAATTAAAGTCCCGCAAAAGAAAGTTTGTATAAATGCCTTAAAAAATTCACTCTTATTATGATGGACAGGGAAGGAATTGTCAAGGGTCAATGGTCAATTATCAATTAAAATACCTACCTTTGCAACCTTGTAATACAAGTAACAACGATTGGTAATTAAAATAGTTTTATAGTGGCTGATACAAAGTATATCTTCGTTACAGGCGGTGTAGTTTCCTCTCTGGGAAAAGGTATTATCTCCGCTTCATTAGGTAAGTTGCTTCAGGCAAGAGGTTACAGTGTGACCATTCAAAAATTTGACCCTTATATAAATGTAGACCCGGGTACGTTGAACCCTTACGAACACGGGGAATGTTATGTGACAATTGACGGACATGAGGCGGATCTGGACCTGGGACATTATGAACGTTTCCTGAATGTACCGACTACCCGTGCGAATAATATAACAACCGGACGTATCTACCAGAGCGTGATTGAGAAAGAACGTAAAGGGGATTACTTAGGTAAAACGGTTCAGGTGGTACCTCATATTACGGATGAGATCAAACGCAATGTGAAACTGTTGGGATCGAAATATAAGTTTGACTTTGTGATCACAGAGATTGGGGGTACAGTAGGAGATATCGAATCGTTGCCTTTTATTGAAAGTGTACGCCAGCTGAAATGGGAACTGGGTAAGAACTGTATCTGTGTACACCTGACCTACGTGCCTTATATCGCAGCGGCTAAAGAATACAAAACCAAGCCTACCCAACACTCTGTAAAACAATTGCAGGAACTGGGAATCCAACCGGATATTTTAGTATTACGTACAGAACGCAAACTCAGTACTGAGTTGTTGCGCAAAGTGGCTCTGTTCTGCAATGTAGCGGAGGAAGCGGTTGTGCAATCAGTAGATGTGCCGACCATTTATGAAGTACCGCTGGTATTACAGCAACAAAAGATGGATGAAACAGTGCTCCGTAAAATGGGACTGGAAGTAGGGCCTACTCCGGAAATGATTGCCTGGAATGAGTTTCTGCAAAAGAAGATAAGTGCTACCGAAACGGTGAAGATCGGTCTGGTAGGTAAATATGTGGAACTGCAGGATGCGTATAAATCAATAGATGAATCCCTTTTGCAGGCCGCTACTTATAATGACCGGATCCTGGAACTGCACATGCTCCACTCGGAGAAGATTACGGATGCGAATGTAGCTGAACAGCTCAGAGGCATGGATGGCCTGGTAATCGCACCGGGATTTGGCCAGCGGGGAATTGATGGTAAGTTTGCCGCGATCAGATATGCCCGTGAAAACAATATTCCTACGCTGGGTATTTGTTTGGGTATGCAGTGCATGGTGATTGAGTTTGCACGGAATGTGCTGGGACTGGAAAATGCCAATTCTACAGAGATGGATGTGAAAACTCCTTATAAAGTGATTGACCTCATGGAGGAACAAAAGAATGTTACTAACATGGGTGGGTCAATGCGTTTGGGTGCATACGATTGTAATCTGAAAAAAGGATCCAAAGCATATAAAGCCTATAAAAAGGAGAGTATCCAGGAAAGACACCGCCACCGTTTTGAATTTAACAGTGAGTACCGCGACCAGTTTGAAGCGGCCGGCATGAAATGTACCGGTGAAAATCCGGACACTAATCTGGTTGAGGTGGTAGAGATACCGGAACTAAACTGGTTTGTGGGAGTACAGTTCCACCCCGAATACAGTAGTACTGTAGTAAGTCCCAATCCTTTGTTTGTCAGCTTTGTGAAAGCTGCGATCGATAATAAAAAATGATAATAATAAATGGATAAAAATACGGTTATCGGATTCCTGTTGATAGGAGTCGTATTAATTGCGTTCACCTGGCTGAACCAGCCATCCCCTGAACAACTGGAAGCGCAGCGGCGCTATTATGATTCTATCGCGGCTGTTGAACAGGCCCGCATACTGGAAGAAGAGACTGCCGGACAACTTGCTGAAAATCGTGTGGCGGATGAGTTTACTGCTTTGTCGGATTCGGCAAAAGCGGCTCAGTTGGAAACTGCTTTCGGTGGGTTTGCCCAGGCAATGTCCGGAACAGAGGAGACTGTAACGCTGGAGAATGAGCTGGTGGAAGTACGTATCAGTACGAAAGGGGGACATATCACATCTGTCCGCCTGAAAAATTTCCAGACGTATGATAAACAACCGTTGGTACTGTTTGAAGGCAATGAATCCCGTTTTGAGTACCGTTTGGTCACTGCAACCAATCGTATCCTGAATACAGGGGAGCTTTATTTCACGCCTGTACGCCAGGGAACAAATAGTGTGACTATGCGTCTGGATGCGGGTGAAGGTAGTTCCCTGGACTTTACCTATACACTCAGACCGGATGACTATATGATAGACTACTCTATCCAGGCTCAGGGGTTGAATGGCGTTCTGAATCCTTCCACCACCACACTGGACCTGAATTGGGAACAGGTGATCCGCCAGCAGGAGAAAGGACGTAAGTTTGAGAACCAGCATTCGGGCCTTTATTATAAGACCGCGGATAAAGTGGATAACCTGAGTGAGTTGAAAGACCAGAACAAACAGGTGTCTGACCGGTTGCGTTGGGTGGCTTATAAAGATAAATTCTTCTCATCTGTATTGATCACTGATAAAGAGCATGGGTTTGAATCGACTACCCTGGAGTCCCGTTTACAGGCTGAGGATTCTCCTTACCTCAAAACCATGCGTACGGTAACTTCCATCCCGTTTGATTTGCAGGGACGCCAGAGTAGTGACCTGACTTTTTATTTTGGTCCTAACAGATACAATCTGCTCCGGGCGTATGACAAAGGCATCGCTTCTTCGGATAAGCTTGAACTTGACCGGTTAGTTCCGCTGGGAGCCAGCGTCTTCCGCTGGATCAATAAATATTTTATCATTCCGATCTTTGATTTCTTAGGGAAATATATTACCAGTTATGGGTTGATCATCTTCCTGTTAACGCTGATCGTGAAACTGATCCTGTTCCCGCTGACCTATAAATCGTATATGTCATCGGCTAAGATGCGCGTATTGCGTCCGCAGGTGGAAGAAATCAATGCACAATATC
This sequence comes from Tannerellaceae bacterium, assembly GCA_021201565.1. Taxonomy (GTDB): domain Bacteria; phylum Bacteroidota; class Bacteroidia; order Bacteroidales; family Tannerellaceae; genus UBA4116. Next base: position 5,591 of record JAJQES010000254.1, on the reverse strand, counting down.
CGGGACAGGAAAAAGCGATGGAACGCCAGAAGGCGACGATGGAGTTGTATAACCGGGCAGGCGCTTCGCCCATGAGCGGGTGTTTACCGATGCTGCTCCAGATGCCGATCCTGATTGCTATGTATATGTTCTTCCCGTCAGCCATTGAGCTGCGTAACCAGAGTTTTTTATGGGCACAGGACCTTTCCACGTATGATGCCATCGTAAGCTGGAATGCCTATATACCTATTATTACTCCTTATTTTGGTAATCATATCAGTTTGTTCTGTTTATTGATGACATTGACCAATATTGTATATACGAAGTATAATATGGAGATGACCAATACCGGGCAGCAACAAATGCCGGGGATGAAGATGATGATGTATATGATGCCGCTGATGTTCCTGGTATTCTTTAACCAGAATGCTTCGGGTCTGAGCTATTATTACTTTATCTCTACGCTGATCACTATTATCCAGACTATTACTTTCCGGTATGTGATCAATGAAGATAAATTACTGGCAAAACTGGAAGAGAATAAAAAGCGGCCGGTGAAGAAGTCGAGTTTTATGAGACGTCTGGAAGAGGCTCAAAAAGCACAGCAGACTCAATTGGAAAAGCAAAAACAACAACAGCAACAACAACGGGAGCAGCGGAAAAAACGCTGATCACTTGTCATTTATAAAATACAAAAGCTGTTTCTTTGAGACAGCTTTTGTATTTTACAGGTAGACTGTAAGAAAATCCAATCAAAGCAGAACGTTTATTAAATAAGGATTTTTCTTAAAACAATAAGCCGGATAAGGTGTTTCTAATTTGATATTCACTAAAAATTAGAAGCATTATGGCACAAAATACTCCAAAAGAAGGAAAAATGACAGTCGCGATTGAAAAACAAACAGCAAAAATTCCATCGGGTGTCTACCTGACAGTTGCTTTTGCTGCTATGGCAGCGTCACTGACGTTAAAATGTCTGAAGCAAAAGCATACAGCGTTGTTTGTGGGACAATGGGCGGCTCCGCTTTTAATAATGGGCCTCTATAATAAGATCGTAAAGACTGAAGGCCATGATTAATAAGTGATCATATCCGTGTGAAAGAGACTGTTGTAGGACAGTCTCTTTTTTTATGGGCTGGCTGTATTACTATATCAATTATTGATTTATATTTGCTACGTTTGATTTTAATTTGTTAAAATGGAATTTAAGAATTATGAAAGTTTTAAGAGAGCCTTAAAACAAACTACAAAAGAAACGTTTGCCCTGGCTTGTGAAGCGTTTGGAAAAGAAGGGCTTAGTGGGTTCGCCTTATTTTCGGATGAGTCAGCTATGACTATGTCGGTTATAGTAAATACAGTGGAATATCTGGAAGAGGCTGTCCGGGAATATCCGGAGGAAGCTTTGTATTACAAATTTACTCCGGACGAGTGGAAAGATGATGCGTTTGCTTCGGAATATCTGGATACCCTGAATGACTGGCTGGTGGAAAAACATGAGGAGTTAGTGGGACATGCATTTGTAGAACACCGGGATATTATTTTCCGTATTGCCGTAGAGGTGCTGGAAGAACTGAAAGAGGAGAACCTATTTGCCGGCACCAATTCTACTTTTGTGTTGCTGTTTGCAGTCAGTGACTCTTTTGACGAAGAGTTTATGCTGAATAATTTTAAACGGTTGAACTCCGGTGACTTATTGGTAGAATATGAAGAATATATAGACGCACAGGAAATCTATTTTGACGACGAGGAAGACTAACTAAATACCCTTATCTTTTACGGAGTTAGTGGGTGATCTTCCTGAGGAACTTCAAAGCTTTTTCCATATCTTCCGGCGTGTCTATTCCTATGGTTTCCTGCTCAGTGATCCCTACTTTGATGCGGAATCCGTTTTCCAGCCAGCGGAGCTGTTCAAGGCTTTCAGCCAATTCCAGTGAAGATTGAGGTAGTTGGGTGATCTCAGCCAGTACATCCGCACGGTATCCATAGAGGCCGATATGTTTATAAAAGGTATGGGTTTGAAGCCATTCCGTATGATGATGTTGTCCCCGTATATAAGGAATCACCGAACGGCTGAAATAAAGAGCCTCCCGGTTTTTGTTCAATACTACTTTCGGTGAATTGGGATTGAACAGATCTTTCTCAAAATCATCTGTCTGCCGGAAGGGTTTCACCAATGTGGCAATGTGAATGGACGGGTCTGTAAAACACTCTTTCAATGCATCAATCTGTGAGGGATGGATAAAAGGCTCATCCCCCTGGATATTAATAATAATATCGTATCCTGTGCCGGCTTTACAAAACGCTTCGTAACAGCGGTCCGTACCACTTTTATGATTCGCAGAGGTCATAACCACATGGCCACCGAAGCCTTTTACTGCCGCTTCGATCCGTTCATCGTCCGTAGCCACCACCACCTGGTCCAATCCATCCTTTACCTGTTCATACACCCGTTGGATCATCGGTTTACCGTCCATATCCGCTAAAGGTTTCCCGGGAAACCGTGTAGAAGCATATCGTGCCGGGATAATTCCTATGAATTTCATATTTTTAGTAGTTAGTAGTTAGTAGTTAGTAGGGAAGCGCTACGCTCGTTTTATTTTTTTGTATTTCTACTAAGTGAGTGTAGCGAACGTACTACTACCTACCAACTACTATCTACTCTTAATTGTTTTATTGCCAAAGTTAGCTATTTATTTTATTTTTGTACTTCAAATCAGACCGAAGTGAAAAAAAGACATCCTATAGAAGAACTTATCCGGGAAGGGGAACATCAGCAGTTAGATTTTAAATTTGAGGTGAGTGACAGCAGGAAAATTGCCCGTACCCTGAGTGCTTTCGCTAATACGGATGGAGGACGTCTGTTGATCGGTGTAAAAGATAATGGTAATATCTCCGGTGTACGAAGTGATGAAGAATATTATATGATTGAAGCAGCTTCTACTATGTACACCCATCCGGCGGTTCCTTTTACGGCTCATACCTGGGATGTGAATGGAAAAACGGTGCTGGAGATCTATGTGGCTCCCAGTCCGGACAGGCCTCATACTGCTCCTTCCAAAGATGATACTTATAAAGCTTTTATCCGTGTAAAAGATGAGAATATACTTGCTAATGAAGTGCTGATGCTTTACTGGAAGAAAAAACAGAAACCGGAAGGACGTCTGATCCGTATCAGCAAACCGGTGGAAAAACTATATGCTTACCTGGAGGAGCATCCGTATATTCAACTGAATCAATTCTGCCGTCTGGCACGGATCAATTATTATACGGCACGCAATATCCTGAGTGATCTCCTGGCCGTAGAGTCCCTTCAATACTCTATTATTGATAAACAGATCGTTTACAAACGGATCTCATAAACATATACCTGTGCATTTTCATACCGGGTCACTTTTACCCGGGCTCCTTTTTCTATAAATCCCGATTCGGATACCGCGTCAAAGAGTTCCCCGTCAATAATAACCGTTCCCGAAGGACGTAGTACAGTCTGAGCTGTTCCTTCCTTCCCTACTACATCTAAGTAAATAGGTACTGAAATATTACCTTCTAAATCTGTATGGAGAGCCACTTTCCGGAAGAGCCCTTTCTGGCCGATCTTATTGGATAACCAAATCAATAATACAAAGCTCATGACCAATCCTACCATAACAGTCAGTGTCGCATGCGAGATATCCGTGCCGGATACACCTTCAAAATTGAAGTCTACATTGTCAAGCAAACTCAGGATCAATCCGCTTATCATAAGAAGAATCCCACTGATACCGGCCACACCGAAGCCAGGAATAACAAAGATCTCAAGGACGATAAGGATAATTCCCAGGATAAAGATCAGTATTTCCCAGTTCTGGGCCAGCCCTTCTATATATAGAGGGGCAAAATAGAGAATGGCCGCGAGAATGGCCGCTGCGGAAGGAAAACCGACCCCGGGCGTTTGCAGTTCAAAATAGATGCCTCCTATAATAACCAGTATCAGGAGCGATTGTAATATGGGGCTCATAAAGAAACCCTTAAAGTTATCCAGCCAGGTGGCCTTAAACTTTTGTGTTTTATACTCTTCATAACCCAGCGCTTTGATCACACCGGTTATATTCTCTTCAATCCCATCACAATATCCCCACTTTACAGCCTCTTCGGCTGTAAAAGTCAATACCTGGGTCTCATCTATCAGGCCGGGGACAACTACCCGTTCATCCACCATAGCTTCAGCGATCAATGGATCTCTTTTCCATTTCAGGATCGTGTCGATACCCTGGATAAGAGTGTCTCTTCCATGCGATTCGGCTGTGGAACGCATCATAGAACGCATATAAGACTGGTATTTATCGGGCATGGCAGATCCGGTCTGATTCACAACTGTGGCCGCTCCGATATTGGCACCCCGGCGCATAAAGATCTTGTCACATGCAATGGAGATCAAAGCGCCGGCAGACGCTGCGTTGTTGTCAATAAAAACATAGACCGGGATGTCATTATATAATATAGCTGTACGCATGGAGTCGGCCGCGTCCACTAATCCTCCGTACGTGTTCATGTGGAGCAGGACAGCATCTGCATTCAACGCATCCGCCTCCTGTAATCCTCTGCTCAGGTGGATCTGACTCGTGCGGTCAATTTCCTGTTTTATGTCTATGATATAAATAAGATGCGTTTCTTCAGCCAAAACAGAAAAAGCCGGAAGAAAAAGGAAAAGCAGAAAAAGTTTATTTATAGAAGTGCGCATATTGCAAATTTGTATTGTGTGTTCAATTTTTAATTGTAAATCCTATACAGATAGTTGTAAATCTTATTTAATGCATATTTATACAGGTTGTGAATTCTGTTCATTTAACTTGTAAAATCTAACGAAATTTTAAACTTTGCCCGATTCTTGTTAATCTCTGGAATGGATAAAATTTGTATTCCGATTCTTTTTATATTTGTACATGTTTCAATAATTATTGAGACGATTTGAATAATTATTTAACCCATAAAATATTTATATAATATGAATGGTTTGCAATTTCAGAAAAAATTGTTGAGCATGCAAGAAAATATGATGAATTTTGCTTTGATGCTAACGGCTAATAAAGACGATGCTCAGGATTTATTGCAAGATACAACATTGAAGGTATTAGACAATCAGGATAAATTTGTAGACAATATAAATTTCAAAGGATGGGTTCTTACCGTAATGCGAAATATATTTATCAATAATTATCATAAGATTGTCCGTACACAAACTGTTGTCGATCAAAGTGTCGATCTTTATAATCTTGACGTGATCAATGATTCGGGATTTGATTCTCCGGACGGGTCTTACCAGATCCAGGAAATCAATAAAGCAATTAATGCACTGAATAATGACCTGAAAGTTCCTTTCTCTATGTATCTGAACGGTTATAAGTACAATGAGATCGCTGATAAACTGAATGTGCCATTGGGTACGGTGAAAAGCCGGATCTTCTTTGCACGTCAGGAGTTGCAGAAAGTATTGAAGGATTTTCACCAGGGGTAAATATCATTTTTCTTAATAGAGCGAAGGCGTTCCGGTACTCCGGAACGCCTTTTTTTATACCTTCTGATAGGAATGGTGTACTGTAAATAGAGCAGAAAATGATAAACAGGTCATATAT
>JAJQES010000086.1 GCA_021201565.1 Tannerellaceae bacterium | reverse complement strand
GCTGTATCTAATCTTTCATTTTCTTTTTCTATATCTTCTACCTGTTCTTCCGGAAAAGAATAGGAAAACTGAGCCGGAAAATAAAGAGGAGCTATCACAATACCTCCGGATACCCCCATAGGCTTAGTCTCATCCTCTTCCGGCTGTTGGATGGAAATATCTTTATTGCCGGTAATATCCTGTTCAGATACTAACGTATCTCCCAGACCCTCCTCAAAAGCCTGTTTTATTTTTTCCAGCGCTTCAGAGGCATCATCCCCTGAAGCAACTATTTCCACTTCATGTCCATACAGTACTTCGAGTGTCATGACTCCGGTAATACTTTTTACAGAAACCGGCCCTTTATGGGTTGTCAGATCCTGTATTTGTATGTTACTGTGGAATCCGGAGGCCAGTCTTACTAATTGGGAAGCCGGTCTGGCATGCAATCCGTGAGGGATCCTGACTACTAGTGTAACGGAAAGATCCTTTTCGTTACTGATCGTATTCCCGGCCTCCGGCTTCTCCGGTAATCCACCGGAAAGATGTTCTGTTTTCTGATTTAATGATAAGGAGGCTTCCCTGATCACATCTTCCATGTTACCTCCGGTCCGGGCAACGACACCTCCGATCACAGATCCTTCTACAAACGACCACGGACAAAGACGGACTTTCTTACGGATATCTTCTTCCAGAAAATCCAGAGCCATCTCCGTACTTAATACCGCACTTCCCATATCCATCATGACTACAATTCCTTCATTTGCAGATAAGGGAGTGATTGCTCCGGAAATTTCAACTGCATCAGTTCCTAACTCTTCATGATCCTGGCCGGCACCGGCTGCAATAGCAACCGGAACTTCTTCTCCGGACATAGCATGGATCAACTTTTGTGTAGCTTCTGCCAGGGCACGGCTATGGGAAACAAGGACAAACCCAACCATAAAAACTTTTTTTCAATTGTCAACTACCTGATAAAGATCATCGAAAAGTAGTGCAGCAGATTCAGCTCCGGGATCCATATGATCTTTACTACGCTCTCCCAGATAACTTGCACGGTCTTTTTTTGCGATCAACGGAATGGTTGCCTCCGCACCCTGCCGGGCACCTTTACGGGCTTCGTCCAAAGCTTCCTTTAAATCTTTACCTTTTGATTTTTCAAACCTTTCCATGGCCGGCAGCATAGCATCAATCATCGTTTTATCTCCTTTTTCAGCCTTTCCCCGGGCCATTACACTTTGTACACCGGCATTGAGCACATCATACAGATCTGATACTCCTAAAAACATTTTTCCGGCTGATTTTGCAGCTACCTGCAGAAAAAAAACTGCCATAAAGCGGACCACTGGCACCGCCTACAGTAGATATAAGGGTCATGGCAGCCATTTTAAAGATAGTGCCCAGATCTTTATCCTGCACACTATCTATTTTATCTGCTACTGCAGCAAATCCTCTTGCCATATTAAGTCCATGATCAGCATCCCCGATCTGACGGTCAAGTTCGGTTAACTCATCTTTCTTTTGCTGATAGGTTTCTGCCAGTTTATGAAACCATCCGATAGCCATTGTGTTGGTAAATTCATTCATACGATTCTGTTCATCTGTTCTGATTAGTTATACACCCCAGCGCATACCAGCCGTTTTCACCGGTGCATCCCAGTATTTCCGTAATTGATCATCCAGTTTCAGCAAAGTGACAGAAGCTCCGGCCATATCCAGACTGGTCATGTAAGTACCTACTAAATTACGGGAAACAGTCAAGCCGGTTTGTGTAGCAATGTCATATACCTTACGGTATAAAATATAAAGTTCCAGCACAGGAGTACCTCCCATCCCATTGACAAAAATTAATACTTCATCACCGGACCGGTAAGGCAAATCCTGAATAACAGGCTCCATCATCCGTTCCACTATTTTATCTGCCGGTTCCATTTTTAAACGTTGCCGTCCGGGTTCTCCATGGATTCCGATCCCCAGCTCATATTCATCGTCCGGCAGGTCAAAAGAAGGTTTACCTACTGCCGGTACGGTACACGGAGTTAAAGCAACTCCCATACTCCTCGCATGGGCATTTACCTGCTTGCAAAGTGCTGCCAGATCTTTCAATCCGGCACCGGCCTGTGCCGCTGCGCCAACAATCTTCTCTGCTAAGACCGTGGCTCCTACACCCCGCCGGCCGGCTGTATATAAACTATCCTGAACTGCCACATCATCATCTATAATTACCTGTTCCACTTCAATCCCGTCAGCTTTCAATAATTCGGCTGCCATATCAAAATTCAGAACATCTCCTGTATAATTTTTTACAATCAATAAGACACCGGCACCCCCATTTACTTTTTTGCAGCTTCATAGATCTGATCAGGTGTCGGACTGGTAAATATTTCACCCGGACAGGCTGCATCCAGCATTCCCTGACCGATATAACCGCAGTGCATAGGTTCATGTCCACTACCTCCACCGGAAACAATAGCCACTTTACCCTTTACCGGAGCATCTGGTCTCACCATATAGTTGGGAGAATAATAAGCTTTGACAAGATCCGGATGAGCCAGTTCCAGGCCCTTCATAGATTCTACTACAACATTTGCAGGATTATTGATAAATTTCTTCATGATACGATCGGTGTTTATTAAT
>JAJQES010000205.1 GCA_021201565.1 Tannerellaceae bacterium | reverse complement strand
CTATCATATCATTTAATTCCTGCTCATCAATTTTAACAGAAGACTTTATTCCTTTTCCCATATTTCATTATTTAATTTGAAACAATGAATCATTGTGTTGTTTAAAAAAATCATTATTTCAATATTTCATTACGAAAAAAATAAATGTTTTTGTAAAAATGGATTGTATGAAATAGCCTGACCATCTGTTTCCTCAAAAGACGATTTATTACATATGTTTTACTATTTCCAGAGCCAAAGTCAACCTTTACATTTGTCTTATCAAATTGAGTTTATCATTAAAGAAAAATAAAACAGTTAAATAATTTGTCAACTGCTTAATAAGTAGGTCTGGATTAATTATCCGGTAGGATAATTTTATGTTCAACGGAACATAGCAAGTTGTGTTTTATGCTGCAAGAAATTCTTCTTGCAGCATAAAACAACTTGCCCACTCGCCTAACGGCTCGGGGGAGATTGCCTCCAGAGTCGGCAATCTTGAAGAAGCATATAAATAAATATACCGTGAAAGAAAAAAATAATCAATATCAAAGAAGTCAGAGAGGAAGAAAACCGAAAGAAGACCCTTCTCAATTCCGCTATACAGTTAATTTAAGTAGTGCAGAAAATGATTATTTCCAGTTGATGCTATCAAAAGCCGGAGATATTAAAATCAGCGAGTTTATCCGGCATGCACTTTTTAATAAAGAGATTAAAGTGGTTACAATAGACAAAGTAAGTAAAGATTATTATATCCGGCTGACAAATTTCTATCATCAGTTTCAAGCCATTGGAAATAATTATAATCAAACAGTGAGAGCTATTCAAAAAAACTTTGGTGAAAAACGGGCTTATCATATGCTATCAAAACTGGAACAGGAAACTCTGGAACTTGTGAAAGTTGCGAAAGAAATCGAAAATCTCACAAAGCAGTTCAAGGAAAAATGGCTGTGAAGATAACCATACTTTCATTTATCATCGTCATCGTGTCGGGTTGCCTTTTATGATCATAACAAGTTTCCCAATACGATGACGTATATCTCCTCAACGAATCTATATATTATTTCATTTCGATATTATTCTGTAAACATATTCCTGCACACGTTAATCCACCACCGAAGCCGATTAATAAGAGTTTGTCTTTAGGCTTTACTTTTCCTGAAATGATTCCGTCGTACCACGCTAAGGGAATAGATGCTTCCGACGTGTTTCCGTAGTTTCTGATACTTTCCAGACACTTTTCCATGGGGATATTTAATTCTTTGCAAACGGCTTCTAATATCCGGATATTGGCACTGTGGGGAATGAAGAAATTGATATCGTCTAAAGTCATATCATTTTTTGAGACTAACTCCTCTATCTTTTTTGTTAATGTGGAGACTGCCCATTTGAAAACAACCCGTCCATTTTGACGTATTTTGTTATCCGGTATGATTGGCATACCATTAATGGGTATATTTTTGTTTGACAGATATAAATCTTTGCCATACGAGCCGTGTGTATCTGTTATTACTTTAAACAGATGATTCTCGGTACTTGCTTCAACAATTACTGCACCTGCTCCGTCACCGAAAAGTATGCAGGAACTCCTGTCTGTGAAATCGGTCACTTTGGATAGCGTTTCGGCTCCTATTACCAATATCTTCCGGTGTGTTCTGGAGGCAATTAATCCTTTGGCTAAAATAATTCCGTATACGAAACCACCACAGGCAGCAGATATATCTATACATCCTGCATGGGGGATATTCATTCTTGTCTGTACCTGGCTGGCTACACTGGGTAATGTTTGTTCTGGTGTACTGGTTGCTACGATGATAAAATCAATCTCCTGTAAGTTTGTATTATGATTTTTTGCAAGAGCTTCAACTGCTTTTACACATAAATCGGTTGTATATTCGTTTTCGGATGCGTAATAACGGTTTTCTATTCCTGTTCTTTCTCTAATCCACTGGTCGGATGTATCTAAAAACTCTTCAAAATAGCTGTTTTTAATTTCTTTTTGGGGGTGATAGATTCCTATTGAACTAATGGTTGCATTCATTTTTCTTTTTTAAATGCCTGACAGGCAGATTTGAATGGATTTATACACATCATTTTTTTAATACCTTATTCATCAATAAGGCGGACAACATAGCTGAATGTATTACATATGCCCGTGCCTGAGGGGGTCACTGAATTGAAATTCTCCGTTTTCTTTTCCTTTCTCTAATATGTCTGAAATCCAGTCTATAATTGTATTTATCAGCTTCTGTAATTCTTCCTGCATGTTTTCGGGTAATGTGTCGTAAGAGGGAGAAAGTGCGCCGACAATACAGGTCAGATAATTAGTTGTTAATTTGTCGTGCATCGTGAGATAGTTGACTAACTGCTGCCGGTAATCCAGGTTTTTCCATGAACCGGTTATTTCCTTAAAGGCTGAACGGTTTTTCCGGATTATCTCTACTCCCAAATCGCTTTTTGCAGGGAAATTATAATGGATAGCGGCATTCCTGATATTAAGTTTTTTAGATATATCTGTATAGCTAAAAGCATTATATCCTACTGACCGGATGAGGTCGTTCGCTATCAATATTATTTCGTTCCGGGTATCTTTCATGTTGCAAATATATAAATTCTACTTAGTAGTAAGTATAATTG
>JAJQES010000357.1 GCA_021201565.1 Tannerellaceae bacterium | reverse complement strand
CACCTGTACAGTGGGATGGCCTCTCTTGTGCCAACGGGCACGTATGTATATACAATGGTCAATTTCTCTTTTGAGTATCAAAAAAATGCATCAGGTGGTATGCCTGGCTGTTTATAGTACGGGTGTGGTTCAGCAGGTCTGTCCAGGGGGTATAATCACGGTCTACCACCCCTTTGTTTGAGTCACGGTTGGACGGATCGGTTGACAGGTCCTCAGGATCGTTGTCCTGGTAACGGAACCAATGCCATCCGACACTGTACGGACTACGCAGCAATCCCAACGTAAAGTTTTCGTAAAAAAGCCCGCGGTCATTCTGTGTTTCCACATTCCAGCCGGCTCCTGTGGCATTGGGTAGTCCGGAATCTTCCCCTTTTACATACCATTCGGTGATCAGGAAAGGCCGCCCCGACCATTCGCCCCATTCCTGGAGTTGTTTTTGATCCGGCTCCCATTTGCGGTAGTGATTGATCGAAATAATATCCATGTATTGCCCGGCCACCCGGAAGATAGCCGGATTGGTTAACTCCTGGCGGGGTTCCTGGTTAAAGCGGCAGCCCAGATACAGATGGTTGGGATCTATCCGGCGCAATACAGAAGTTACTTTTTGCATATAGGTTTCAAAAAAGAAAGCAGAGAAGGCCAGCCGGTCTTCTTCTGTAATATCCTCCACAGTCGCCTCAGTTCCTTTCCGTTCATCCAGCCAGGCACGTGCAGCCAGATAACCGGCTTCATCTTTGGCCAGATATAACAAATGACGGTCCAGTGCATCCGTATACCAGGGTAACTCATTGTCCGTAAAATATCCTAATAGATAAGGATCCTCTTTATAGGTTGCCAACGGAGCGAGTGAGCGTTCAATATGTGCGTCAAACTCTTTGTCAAACACCATCGGCAAATCAAAACGGAATCCCTGCCAGCCGGCCACCAGATAGGAGCCGCCATAACGTTTTTTCTGTTCCCGGTTATAACTTCCCATCGGATTGACAATCACCGTATAGACTAAAGGCGATTCGCTGTTCCGTATATCCTCTACGGCCGACCAGGCACCGGCACCATTAAAACCATACGAACGTAACATCTTTGTTTCAGCTTCGAGCCATCCGGCACGTGTACCAAACTTTTCCGTCATAGCCTGTTGTTGTTTTTCCGAACGCCCCGGTTCGTATGCCACTACCGCCCGGTGGTGAAACGGATACCCTTCCGGATCAATGATCCACCAGCGCCCGTCTATCTGTTGGGTACGAAAAAAACCGGTTGCTTCCTGCCGGTTGACTTTATATCCTCCGAAAGCTGACAGAGCCGGTTCTTTCTTTTTTTTAAATCCTTTCAGATTGTCCACCGTAAGTGCCTGATAGGTTTCCCAGTTTTCCACGATACTATTTTCACGCGCCTTTACCGGAAGAGTCTTTCCGGTTTGTGCAAACAAACCAGTCCCTCCCAAAAACCACAAAATGAGTATTGTTATTGCTTTCATATCTCTATACTTTATTCGTTGAAATTAGATTACCGGATGGAGGGGATATGTTATCTTTGGTCGAAGGGGATCTCCCGATCCCCGCCTGTTGAGTATAAGGATCTGTGATCCGGTTGATAAACTATCTGCCTGGATAGCTTTCAGGGATTAGACGGAATTCCGGATCAGGAGATCCTTATATTCATTAGTCGGGGATCCGGAGATCCCCTCCGACCAGCTTCTCACAATCCCGGCCTCTCCAATAACAGAATCCGGAGACCCTTATCATCAAACAGGTTCGGATGGCAAATCCTCACATCCGGACTATCGCTTTTAATACCCATCATTCTGAGGGAAGGTACCCATAGCATCAATCTGTGCCTGCGGAATAGGCCAGCGTACCATGTAATCCTTCATGGTAGTCCCTTCAATACTGTTGATCGTGCTACCGAAACGATGGTATTTGTTTACCTGTTCCACCAGTTTGCCGATCCGTTTCAGGAAAAACCAGCGCTTACCTTCAAAACACAGTTCACGTGCATGTTCATCCATGATCGTTTGCAGATCAATCGTAGTGACATCTTCCAGTCCGGCACGTCTGCGCACCTCATTCAGATATTCCAGTGCTTTCACGGTGTTACCGCTCCGCCAGTGTGCCTCAGCTCCGAGGATATAGGTTTCCGCCAGACGGTAGGCCATAAATGGTTTGTAGGAAAGAGCCCGTTTGGGTGGTTTATCCATATCACGGTATTTCATCAGACTCCAGGTATATTCACGCAACTGGGTAGAATAAGGAGGATCGCCCGGTAGTTTCTTTTCGTAATACTCTGATGCGGGGTTATTTCCATACAGGGTATCCGGATAGAAAAAGAACTGCATACGTCTGTCATTCTCTTCATCATACAAGGAACGGAGATAGTCATTCGGATAGGTCCAGCCATACGCATTTCCCCCATACGAAGCCTCTTCAAGGATCGGTGCCACCGGATCACCTATGATACTGAGTTCATAGAAACGAGCCTGAAAACAAGCGCCCAATACATGTCCGTCACCACCGGCCAGTCCGGGGTCTTCTCCACCAGCCAGTTCATTAAATTGCCAGGCCATCAGACTCTCTTTATGATTAATATCATTTCCGAACACTTCACTGATACCCACCAAACCATATTGTCCACTGGCAATGATCGCATCCGCATGTGCGGCCGCTGTGGCATAATCCTCTTCCCACATGGCTGTTTCCGCACGCAACTGGCGGGCAAGTCCCTGGCTGATAATACCCGGATTCACTTTATAGGGAAGATATTTGATCGCATAATCGAGATCCCGGTTGATAAAGTTAAGTACTTCCCGGCGTTCTGCCGGTTTATATACCCGTTCATCAAACACATTGTCAGGGGTAGTCGGAATACTATCCAACAGGATATTATCATAGGTCATGAAAAGGCGGAGATAGGACCAGGCACGGATCACCCGGGCTTCGGATGTAATCCGCTCACGGGTTTCATCCTGCATGTCAATCTCCGGAGCAGCTTCAATAATGGCCGACGCACGGTCAATCATCTGGTAAGGACGGCTCCACACCTCTGCCGGCATGGCATTGGCACGCATGTTGGAACGGTACATCTCAGCTTCATTCCAGGTACGGACTAACGCCAGGTCAGTGGCACAATAGAACCAGTAGGAGCCACGTACATCGCTATCCCGGAAACGGAAGAAGCGGCGTGCCAGACTATACAGGCCATTCAGGCCAATCTCTAATCCCTCTTCACTTTCATACAGGGTTGAACTGTTGATTTTATCAAACTGATTTTCTTCCAGCCAGGATTCACAGGAGCTACTTAACACCATGCATCCAAGGACAAAAAATAGGATATATCTTTTCATAATGTTTTCTTTATTTCTTGAAATATTATATATAAAACCGGATTACTACTTATGGCCGTATCAGAATCCGATCTGTAAACCGAATGTGATCGTACGGGCTTCCGGATACTGGTCGGCTGCCAGCTCAGGACTATAGGACTGATAGTCGGTAAATGTCAGCAGATTTTGTCCGGTAAAGTATACTCTCAGATTGCTCAGGCGGGCTTTTGAAAGCCAGCGGGACGGGAATGAATAACCAATCGTGAGGTTTTGCAACCGGATATAGGAGGCATCTTCATACGCGATATGGCCCATTTCCAATGCACCGTTGGTAGTGGGGCGGGGGAAATTTCCGGTTGGATTCTCAGGCGTCCAGTAATCTACCTTCACTCCATTGAATACGGCCCTCATATTTCCACCGTAGTCATACTCAGCCAGGAACGGATTGTACCGGGTAATGCCCTGTACGGTATAAATATCCATAGAGAAGTCTACATTTTTATAGGCAGCCGTAATATTGAATGAGCCATTCCATTTCGGGAACTTGGAAACAAGAATTTTATCATCGTCATCCAGTTTACCGTCACCATTGCGGTCTATAATTTTTATATCCCCCGGTTTGGCATTGGGTTGTGCGGAATTAGGAATATCATCCACTTCATTTTCCTGCCAGATGCCGGCTGTTTCATATTTTTTATAGACATTGATGGGTTGTCCGATAAACCAGTTATTAAGCGGATAGTCATCTTCCACACCATCTCCGTCCATATCCCCGAACAGTTTCAGGATCTTATTGCGGTTGCGTGAGAAAGTCATACCCAGTTGCAGATTGAAGTCGCTTGTTTGCACGACAGTACCTTCCAACTGGATTTCCAGCCCTTTATTCTGGATCTCTCCAATGTTATCTTTAATGGTGCTATATCCGGTTACCGAACTGATGGTGCGGTCTACCAACAGATCTTTGGTATTGGTTTTATACCATTCTACGGTTCCGGACAAACGGTTGTTGAAGAATCCGAAATCAACCGCCAAGTTCAGAGTAGTAGAAGTTTCCCATCTTAACCGGGGATTGGAAAGCACTGACCCGGGAGTATATCCGGATAGTTTCCCGGTGGAATAGTAATCCCACTGGTCGGCTGAGGCAATACTACCATACGGCTGGATCGCTTCATTCCCTACACTACCGTAACTACCGCGGAGTTTGAGGTTTGTGATCTGTTCTATATTTTCCAGAAATTCTTCCCGGTACAGATTCCATCCCAGCGCCATAGCCGGAAAGAAACCCCATTTATTTTCAGCACCGAATACGGAGGATCCGTCCCGGCGGCCACTTAATGTCAGATAATATTTGGAGGAATAATCATACTGTACACGTAAAGCGGTCGAGATCAGCCGGCGTTGAGCTGCACTCAAAGAAGGAATCACCTTTTCGGCAGCCTCAATGCCATAAATACCTAACAGGTCATTCGGGATCAGTGAACCGGACATTTGATTGGTATGTTGGTTACGCTCGGTGAAACTCTGGATCAGGGTTCCTGACACATGGTGTTTGCCAAACAGGTTATCGTAGGAAAGGATATTATCAACTGTCCATTCATTTTCATTCTGGTTCTTTATACTTCCGTTCCCTGTTCCGGTATAACTACCGGATTTTGAATTGGCCGTATTATAGGTTTCACCCTGGTAACTCCAACTGCGGCGGCTGGCATTGACACGGAAGTTTAACCCTTTATAAATGGCAAAATCAAAAAAGAGATTCACCAGATCATTGCGGTTCTTCTGGACGGAAGTTTTTTCCTGGAGGTCCACCAGCGGATTCCAGTTTTCCTGCAAACCGGTTGGATGAAGGTTCAGGTTACCTTCCGCATCGTATACAGAACCTAACGGAGAACAGGTAACGGCATCCCGCAACAGGCCGGTTACTCCCGGATCATTGGTAGTTGAGATACTTAAAGAGGTATTTAACCCTATTTTAAACCAGCGTGTTACTTCCTGGTCCAGATTAAAACGAAGTTGTCCTTTGATAAAATCAGTTTCAGGAACGACCCCACTCTGCTGTTTGAAGTTTGTACTTACAAACACTTTTGTTTTCTCACTACCGGCAGTAATGCTCAGGTCATGATTCTGGATATGTCCGGTACGCATCAGTTCTTTCTGCCAGTCAATAAACTGGCCGTTACGGATGGACTCAAGTTCCAGTTGGCTGAACACTTCCGTATCATCTCCATACTGGTTGTTGTTGGTTGTACGGAATGCTTCGCGCTTATATTGCACAAACTCCTCCGGCGAATAGACATCGAAGTTACGGTTCACATTCTGGATCCCGTAATACCCCTGGTAATTTACCTTTACGGCACCGGTAGACCCGCGCTTGGTCGTGATCAGGATCACCCCATTGGCTGCACGTGCCCCGTAAATAGCCTGTGCGGCCGCATCTTTTAAAATTTCTACAGAAGCGATGTCATTCGGATTCACATCATTGATGGACCCGATCACAACACCGTCCGCTACTACGATCGGATTGGTCCCTCCGGAAATGGAGTTCGTACCCCGTACCTGAATGTTGGAGTTACCGCCCGGCCCGGCGTTGGCTGTCGTGATCTGTAAGCCGGCGGCACGTCCGCGGAGCATTTCACCGACATCCAGCGTGACCGCTTTTGTCATTTTCTCCGCCTTGATGGTCGTTACCGAACTAATCACATCACTCTTTTTCATCACCCCATACCCTACTACGACAATGTCATCTAACGTATTGGTATTTTCCAGCAGAGTGATCCGGAAAATGGTTTTTCCCGCGATGGCAACTTCCTGCGGCTGGTAGCCGATATAGGAAATTTGCAAAGTTCCCTGTGCCGGTGCCTGCAAAGTAAAATTACCATCCAGATCCGTGATGGTTCCATTCGTTGGATCCCCCTTTACCAGCACATTGGCTCCGATCAACGGCTCTCCGTCCGCATCCGTTACTACACCGGAAATAGTTCCCGCGGCTCCACCTTGCTGGGCAAACAGGTCTGTTTGCCAGGCGGCCATCACGATCATACACGCCAGGAGGATCAAGTGTCTACTCCTGTTTACAAATTGAATGTTCATAATTTCTCTGGTATTACTTCAAAGTTAATTTTATAATGATATTCTCTCTTTATCCAATTATAATTCTACAAGTTCAAACGTCTCTTTCACCCGGATATCCTGTGAACTGCTTCCCACGAGTACTTCAAACTCACCCGGTTCCACGATCCAGTGCATATCTTTGTCGAGCATCTCCAGATCACCCGGTGTCAGCGTAAAATATACGGTTTTTGTTTCTCCCGGTTCGAGCGTGACCCGTTCAAATCCGCGAAGCTGGCTATCATATCCAATGACCGAACTAAGCAGGTCACGCACATATAATTGCACGACTTCATCGCCTTTTCGTTTTCCGGTATTGGTAATGTCCACGGATACATGGATCGTACCGGCTATGCCGTGTTTCCTGGGAGAAACGTTCAGGTTGCTATACCCAAAGGTGGTGTAACTGAGCCCATACCCAAACGGATAGAGTTCACCTACAACAGCTGTATTTCCGTATCCGTTCGGTCCGTCACCCGGCTGTCCGGCATGTGAACCCGGTTTAAAGGGGAAGTTCATTTCTATTTGTCCGAGACTCTTCGGGAAAGTCACACTCAGCCGTCCTCCCGGATTGTAGTCACCAAATAATACTTCCGCGATAGCGTTTGCTCCGGAAGGACTCGGGAACCAGGCTTCCAGGATAGCAGGAATATACCGGTTTTCCCAGTTAATTGTCAGAGGCTGGCCGTTGATCAATACCATAATGATGGGCTTACCGGTTTCTTTCAATGCCTGCAGGAGTTTCAGCTGACGGCCGGGCAGGTCCAGTCCTGTACGGGATTTGCTTTCACCGGTTCTCAGCTCGTCCTCGCCTACTACAGCAATCACCACATCCGACTGGCGGGCACGGGCCACTGCTTCCGCGATTCCGGCTTCTTCCTCCGATGTGAGTGGAGTTGGGATGATCTCGCTTTCGGGCCAGGTCGCATCTACCACGTCGCATCCTTTGGAATAGGTTACGGTCGCTTGCTCTCCTACATACGTTTCAATGGCTTGCAGGACAGTGGTGACCGGAAGATTCTGCGGACCATACCGGCTGATATAGACTGATTCATCTACGGCCAGCGGGCCGGTCACCAGAATAGTAGTTAACCGGTCTAACTCCAGGGGCAGCAGATTGTTTTCATTTTTCAAAAGCACCAGGGATTCACGTGCCATCTGCCTTTCAAAGGCTTTGGTTTCTGCGGTAGCCACCATTTTATCAGCTGCTTCCGGATCTTTTACATACGGCTCATCAAATAGTCCCAGATGGAACTTCACACGCAACACATCTGCCACATTCCGGTCCAGTACCTCCATCGAAATACTCCCCTCCTCTACCAGTTCACGAAGCGGCAGAATA
This sequence comes from Tannerellaceae bacterium, assembly GCA_021201565.1. GTDB lineage: Bacteria > Bacteroidota > Bacteroidia > Bacteroidales > Tannerellaceae > UBA4116. Next base: position 8,081 of record JAJQES010000357.1, on the reverse strand, counting down.
AAGTCGGAAGGATGCGTAAAATTGGTTTTTACATTCAGGCCGGCTTCTACTACCTGTTTCACAGCCCCTTTCATGTCTGCGGCCACACGATGTTTTGAATAAATAAACTCAACCGCTTCGCTATCAGAAACCACATACCCGTCAAAACCATACTCCCGGCGTAATAATTCAGTTAAGAAATAATAGCTGCCCGAAACCGGTATGCCGTCATAATCATTATAGCTGCTCATGACCCCCATTGGTTTGGTTTTCGGGATCAGTTTCCGGTAGGGATACAAATGAATCTGGTGCATCTCACGTGGAGTGACATGGGGATCGGTACGGGCAAACCCGTCACGTCCGCCTTTGGGTACACTATATACTGCAAAATGTTTCAGTGTAGCAGCTACTCCCTGTGACTGGATCCCGGATACCATGCCGATCCCTAATTGGGTAGCATGGTAAGGTTCTTCCCCATAACATTCCAGGACACGCCCCCAACGGGGATCACGGGCCAGATCTAAAATCGGGGCATATACATTTGTATATCCCAGTGCTTTGGCTTCCCGGCCGACAATTATACCGGCCTGTTTTACCAACTCTTTATTCCAGGTTGCGCCGATGGTGATGGGCGCCGGCAGCGGAGTTGCCTGGTCATGGTTTAATCCATGGATTCCTTCATTCGTGAAATCCACAGGAATACCCAACCGGGTCTCTTCAATAAACCAACGCTGAACAGTATTGATCGCCCGGGCATGTGCACTATACGGATAGGAATAAGGGGTGTTCACCAGTCCGTTCAGATGCTCATCAATATTGGCAATTCCGTCTTTCCAGATTTCATTTTTCCAGCCTTCGTGGGGAAGGTCATCGGCCATTACACGCTTATACCCGTACAGTGTTGCCAGCTGGCAGGTTTTTTCTTCGACTGTCATCTGCGACAAGAGGTCAGCTACACGAGCCTCCAGGGGAGCAGACGGATCTTCGTAAATGTCCATCACCCCGTTTTTGTTAAGGTCAATCCAACCCTTCCGGTAAATGGAAGCGTTTTTTTTACCGGAGGGAGCAGAAGCCCTCACCACCGGAAAAGTGATCGCTACTAATAAGGTAATTGTTGTTAGCTGCTTAATCATGGTTTTTGTATCATTCAGATTTAACAATGTTGATGTTGCAAATGTATGCAGGAACCGGGGCAGGAATGTCCCACAAATCACCGGAAAAGGTATACAATTCATCAAAAACGCCCCTTTACTTCCCTCATCCCATCAGCAATTGAGTTATTTCACCACAAATTGTTCCCGTTGCAGGTCAATATCCCGGGATGAATTTCCGATCATCACTAAGAAGTCCCCTTTTTCCACCCCGTACTTCATATCAATATCATAAAAGCTCAGTTCTCTGGCTGTAATTTCAAAGCTGACTTTCCGGCTTTCACCGGGACGGAGAGTGATTTTACTGAATCCTTTCAACTCTTTCACCGGACGGACAACCGAACTATAACAATCCCGGATATACATCTGTACCACTTCCGAACCGGTTACCCTGCCGGTATTCCGTACCTCTACCGTAGCCGTAATGGAACCCTGCGGGGTCATGCTGTTGGCTGATAAGGTAATAGGACTGAATTCAAAACGGGAATAGTTTAAGCCATAGCCAAATTCAAACAACGGAGTGCTTTTTCCCGTACCATAGTTAAACCATTTGCTGGTCTGTTTATAGTTGTAATAGGTTTGTATCTGTCCGGCACTACGGGGAATCGTGATCGGGAGTTTTCCTTCGGGATTGACCTCTCCAAACAGGATTTCAGCAATTGCCTGTCCCCCGAAAGAACCCGGTTCCCAGGCTTCGACCAGTGCCGGAATATGATCGGCGATCCACTCTGTACTCAACGGACGGCCATTCACCAGTACCACAATGGTAGGCACTCCTGTATTATAAATTTCTTCTACCAGTTCCTGCTGAAGTCCTACAAGAGACAATTCATAGCGGTCAACATTTTCTCCGCATGTTTTCTCTTTCCACATATACCGCATTGAGTTCTCCCCGACCACTACGATAGCCAGATCCGCACGGGCAGCCCGCTCTTTTGCCTGTTTCACACGCGACATTTCCATGGTGCGCAGATTGGTATCAAACGGGAAGAACTCGAAATCACTTTCCGGAGAAACCTGTTGCAACCCTTCAATGACTGTAATGGTATTTTCATCCGGCTGACGGAATGACCAGTCTCCCAGAAGGGTTTCATTGTCGGCATTCGGACCGGTCACGAATATCTTTTTATACCGGTTACGGTCGATAGGCAACAGGCTGTTTTCATTTTTCAGGAGGATAATACTTTTCCGTGCCATTTCCAGCGCGGTCTGTTGATGGGCTGCATTGAATACCACTTCATCTACCTTTTCTTCGTCAATATAAGGATTCTCAAACAGACCCAGTTTGAATTTGGCTAACAGGATTTTTGCCGCTGCGTCATTGACCCGTTTTTCCGGCAATTTGCCCTCTCTTACCATCCGGATGATACAATCGGCAAAATCAGGTCCATGCATGTGCATATCCATTCCATGGGCGACACTTTGCAGATACGCTTCATCCAGCGTGGCTGCTGTGGCATGCTTATCATGTACCCGTTCAATATCCATCCAGTCGCTTACCACAAATCCATCAAACTGCCAGCGGTCACGCAGGATGTCGGTCATCAGATACCGGCTCACATGGCAGGGTATTCCGTTCAGTTCATTATGTGCCATCATAAAGGTAAAGACACCGGCATCCACACAATCTTTGAAAGGAGGCAAAAATACTTCATGCAGGGTACGGTCGGATATATCGCAGGGTGCTCCGTTGATCCCATTAATAGGCTGGCTGCCTCCCACAAAATGCTTGGCACAGGCGATCACTTTATCAAACCCGGTAAAATCAGCGGTTTGCAATCCACGTACCGTAGCAGCGCCCATTTGTCCCACCAGGTAAGGGTCTTCCCCAAAGGTCTCCCCGACCCGTCCCCAACGAGCATCCCGGGCGACTTCCACATTTGGGGTAAACGCCCAGTGAGTTCCTGTCGCACGCATCTCCAGGGCTGTTTCGCGGGAAGCCCGTTCAACCAGTTCCGGTTCAAAAGTAGCCGCCTGGCCGATGGAGGTAGGGTAAATAGTGGCTCCGTGATACAATCCGGTTCCGTGAACCGCGTCAATCCCGATCAATACGGGGATTCTGAGCCGCGACTCCATGGCGTATGATTGTAACAGATTGGCTTCCTTAGCCGTCACCACATGCAGGAAAGAGCCAATGAGTCCCTGGCGGGTCATTTCGATCAGTTCGGAAGAATGGAGGCCGGGATAGAAGCCTTGCGCATGACTCTCTTTCATCTCTTCAGGAGTCATCTCCTTTTCTGCGGCTTTCATGTGTTCTACACCGACATACTGTGACATCTGGGCAACTTTTTCTTCCAGTGTCATTCGTTTCATCAGGTCTTGCACTCTTTTCTCTGCCGGTAACTCCGGATTCAGATAAAGAGGTTCTTTTTCGGTACAACCGGCAAGGATTATACATGCCAGCGTACAGGACAACAGGATTCTTTTCATAAGAGGACGTATAAAATTTGTTTTATCATGGTACGGTATAATACCGGTAACAAAAGTAGGGGTACATACGTCCTGCGGAGGTTACTGAACAGCCATTAAACGTGCACAAATGTTCATTTTGCCAGATAATCACGGGGAGAAACCCCATAGAATTCTTTAAATATACGGCTAAAGTATTTTGGATTATTGATGCCCACCTGTTCGGCCACTCCGGTAATGCTGGTTCCCCCGGCCAGTAAGAGCGCGGCTGCTTTCCGTAAACGGATCATCCGGATAAATTCGGTGGGGGCCTGTCCGGTCAGACCGGTGATTTTGTTATATAACAAGGTACGGCTCATGGCCATTTCACGGCAAAGGAGGGTAATATTCAGATCGGGATTGTCGATATTCACATCTATAAAATGTAACAGTTTTTCCATGAACTCCTGGTCTACCTTATTATTCAACTCGGTAGCATTGTCACTCTTCAGCTCATCCAGCCACCGTTTCTGCAACGTATGCTGTTCATTAAATATGGTGCGGATCTTTGCTTTTAATACCTCTTTATCAAACGGTTTGGCGATGTAGTCAATGGCTCCCAGCCGCAATCCTTCCAGCACATTCTGCGGGCCGGTCAACCCGGTAACCAGCAGGAAAGGGATATGAGATGTTTTGACATTCTCTTTGACCTGCCGGCAGAATTCAAACCCATTCATCCCGGGCATCATGACATCCGAAATAATAAGTTGAGGCTGGAACTCCTCCATATATCCCAGTGCTTCTGTTCCGTTGGAGGCCAGTTGCACCCGGTACAGGGGTTGTAAAGACATTTCCAGATAATGTGCCATCTCCGGATCATCCTCTGCCACCAGGATACGGGGTTTCTCCACCTCCTGTCCCGGCTCCATCGCTGTTCCGGCTACTTCCGCCTTAGAAATAATCACCTCACCTTCTACTTCCTGATAGTGCAGCGGGAATGTCAGGTTAAACTCAGTACCTTCTCCGGGTTTACTCCTGAAAGAGATCTTTCCTTTATGGAGTTTCACTAAGGAACCTACCAGTTTCAAACCGATTCCACTGCCGATCTCTTCCGAATTGACCGCGTTTTCCGCACGGAAAATATGTTTGAATACCATCCGTTGGTCCCGGACAGAGATACCGATACCGGTATCACGCACCTGCAGATACCAGTTGGCATTATCAACGGTGGATGTTACGGTGATACATCCTCCGTAGGGAGTATATTTAATGGCATTCGACAATAGATTATCCAGAATACGCGATAGCTTTTCCTTTTCAAATAAGATAGGTTGTTTTATCTGATCTCCGGGTACATATTCGATCACGATCATCTTATTAGCCGCCACCAGCCTGAACGAGTCCAACCGGTAACGTACAAAGGCATCCGCATCCTGCCGGGATAATACCAGGCGGGTCGCATTGAGAGAAACCCGCTGGAAGTCGAGCAATTTCTCAACAAAATGAGCCAGCTTTGCTGAATTGTTCAGGGCCATCTGCAACAGATGGGCATTCCGTCCGGTCACCTCTCCCTCCTTCTTCAAATCCTGTAGGGGTGCCTGGATCAGATTCAGCGGAGTCAGCAGGTCATGGGCTGTAGTAATAAAGAAATCCACCTTATTTTCTGTCTGCCGTTCACGCTCACGTGCTTTTATAACCGTGTAAATATAATACACGATCAACAGCAGGCATATCACATAGCAAAGTTTAGCCCAGATAGTCAGCCACCACGGTTGTCCGATCACCATACGGACAGAACGCACCGGTTGTTCCACTCCATTGATCACAGAACGGACATAGAAAGTATAGGTACCGGGGGTCACCCGTGAATAGGAAGCTATATCAACTGCCGAAGGAAGTGACCAATCCAGATCATGTCCTTCCAAATAATAGGAATAATGTGTTTTGCCGGGAAACTCAAAATTGGGGGTTGTAAAATGGAAAGAGAAGAAATTCTGGTTGTGTGCCAGTTTAATTTCACGGGTATAAAAAACAGGTTCTTTCAAAGGTGACCCCGGCATATCCGCATGGACAGGGGTATTGTACAGGTCAAACTGATAAATAAGGGTCCGGTAAGAATCCTTAACCACTGTTTTTTCCAGCGTGGAAGGATCGAACAGGATCGCCCCGTCTGAACTACCCAGCAGGATCTGCCCGTCGCGGCAACGATAACAGGCATTGGCATTGAACTGGTCGGACAGCAACCCATCCTGTTTATCAAACACCTCAATCTGTCCGGTAGCTGTCACCAACCGGTTCAGCCCTTTCTCCGTAGCGATCCATACATGCGGCCCATCCGGAATGATCCCATAGATATAATCCGAGGAAAGTCCTTCGGTACGGGTATATTGCCGGATCGAATCATTGACAATATCATAATAATATAACCCATAATTCTGTGTACCTACCCAATATTTTCCTTCACCGGCTTTGGCAATAGTCGGTACGGTTTTGGTAATGGGTGTAGGAGTAATTTCGTGTGTTTCTTTATTAAACAGGAAAAGCCCATTGAGCAGGCCCAATAACAGAAAATCTTTTCCGTATGATTCAAAACAACTGATCCTTCCCATATCAATCCGCCGGGTACGCCCGGACACCAGGTCATGGTAGTTCGCATCCCCCATGTGTCCCCCAAACCACAATTTGTTTCCCTCCGGGAAAATAGAATAGATATAGTTGGAGGAGATCACAGCGCCCGGACTACCGGCCGTGAACCGTTCGGGATTTCCCGTGTATTTATTGATCCGGGCTACTCCAAAAGCATATCCCCCGGCCCAGATATTTCCCTGGCTATCTTCACAGAGCACCAGTATATCCACTCCTTTTTCACTTACCCGGTCACTGTTGAAATAACTTTTCCAACGGCCGGTTTTCCTGTTGTAATAGCTGACTCCATTACTGGTACCAAACCACAGGTCACCTTCTGAATCCTCCAGCACAGCATTTACCATATTGTCGGCAATGGTCTGGTTATTCCCCGGTTGATGTACGAACCAGGAGAAGTCCTGCCGGGAGGGCTGCTGGAAAGAAACACCTTCATGATAAGTAGCTACCCACAGGTTCCCGTCTTCATCTACTCCCAGTCCCCGTACATTATTGGAACAAAGCGGAGATGGTTCATTCTCATTATAGTAATAGTGTGTCAGCACCTCCCCATTCTCTTTCTCCAGGATATACACTCCTGCCAGGTCTATCCCTACAGCGACACTTTCCGGCCGGTATTCAATAATAGCCCGTACCGGTTTATCCGTTTCCACAGGCAGACGGCGCAACGCGCTCTCTTTCCCGGGTGTATAGAGATAAACTCCTTCATCCAGTGTTCCGATAAACAACTGATGGGTCGCCACATCCCAGAAAGCGGTGAGTATTATTTTTCCGGGAAATAACCGGCTGGTCACATAGGTCTGATGGTCTTCCACCTGCACGGTAAACAATCCCTGCCGGGTGGCCAGGAAATAGTCTGTGCCGTTGGTAGTCACTTTATAAACATGCCACTCCTCCGTTCCCTGCCAGCGCGTCGCTTCATAGGTACGGAGATCTAATTCTACAACCCCTTTGGAAGTAGAAAGCAGCAGCGTATGTTCATCCGTAAAACAGATGTCACTCAATAATAATGAAAATGTATTGAGAAAATCACGTACCGAATAGACTACTTCAAACTGGTCGCGGCCTTCCCTATACCGTAACAGTAAACCACTTTCCGTAAAGGCCCAGAGGGTGCTGTCGGGAGAATAGTGCAGATAGTTTACTCCCAGTTGGCCGTAATCACTGTGATACTCTTCCGGAAGGGTATAGTGGCGGATGTTTTTGCCATCGAAACGGTCCACTCCTAATTTGGTAGAGATCCACATATAGCCGAATTTATCCTGTTGAACAGAAAAGCATCGCCGGCTACTTAGCCCCCCTTCCTCAGTCAGGTGATGGAACAATTCCACAGCCTGCCCGGTCGCCATGGGCAACAGACAACAAGAAAAAATAAGAAGTAAGAACCGCATCGCTGATCTTTTCATAAAGTTACTTTAAGGGTATCACAAATATAAAAAAAGAAAAGAAAAAACAGGTATAAAAACAGCCGGAAAAGGTACACTATTGTTCAAAAAACTTAGAACCTCAACGCGTTCCGGTTGCTTCTTTAGTCAAAGGGGATCTCCCGATCCCCGCCTGTGGAGTATGAGGATCTGGAGATCCTTATATTCGTTAGTCGGGGATTAGGAAATCCCCTCTGACCAAAACCCGGAATCGTCCGGCCAACACTAAAAACAAAACACCTTACTCCCTGACTTCTTACTTCCGGCCATCACTGATTTATAATTCCCCTAATAGATGAACGAAATAAAAAGCATCGTAGGTCTTGCCAAAAGATATGGGTGATTGTGGTGAAGGGTATGGGTAAATTGACTACAATCACCCATATCTTTTAGCAAGGTCACCCATACCTTTTACCCTCTCCACCAATAGGTAATGTTTCCCTTAGGTTGGAGAACTGCGTTGGTTGACCTGGTCGAAGGGGATCTCCTGATCCCC
>JAJQES010000467.1 GCA_021201565.1 Tannerellaceae bacterium | reverse complement strand
CCAATATGCTACTCATTTTAAGATGAATATAATTCTATTCATACTGTCTAATATTTACAATGACTCCATAATATTCAGTAAATTCTCATAGCTGTCTACGTCGTGGTATTTGACTTTGCTTGTGGAGAGTTCGTTGAAGAGTTTTTTGGCACAGGCAATTTTGGCTTGTTCGATGGGGCGAAGGTGCATACTTTCCATGGTGCCTTTTGTTTCGGCTATGAAATAGATGTGTTTTACGCTTCCTTCGTGGAAGGCAATCGCCCAGTCGGGTGAGTAGTTACCGACCGGAGTTGGTATGGCAAATCCTTTGGGGAGTTTGGCGTATACGCATACTTCTTCTGCACCGTCCAGACTTTCTGCGAATTTCCGTTCGATACTTTTTTCTGCCGTACCGTCTGTATATACGTAGTCCTGGATATGTCTTTCGGCTTTGAAAGCTTTGTCCAGACTCTGGGAATGTTTATCGGCTGTAAAGATTGAGCTGTCGTATTGTCCTTCTATTTGATTGTAGGTGATATATTCCACAATCATGGTTGCCTTTTGTTCTTTTATCAGCTTAATCACTTTAGAGATAAATTCTTCGGGATTATTTTTAAACATGCAGAGTTTGACCGGGTCAAGTCCCTGTAATATCCGGACGACCGTTTTACGGGTCAGCGTCGTACCCTGCCCCACCTTACCAATCAGGTCATATTTTATCTGGCTGGTTTCTGCATGGCGAAGTGTCTGGGTGCGTGTTTTTGCCGTATCGAATGCTGCGCCCCGGTTCAATTCGTGTTCGTTCATCTCTGCCCGTTGCTTTCCGGTAGAGGTAGTATATTGTAGCTGGGAGACAAACAGCTTGTCGTTGATATGTGCTATGGACTTTTTGATGAGTTCTTCGCTGTCAAATTCAACGGTGTAAGCATATTTATGGTTGATGTATCCCCATAGGGTTTGGAACTCTTTTTTGTAGAAGTTGTCATTCAGTTTATTTTCCGGGATTTTGGTTTTGTTGCCATTTTCAAACATATCAGCCAGTACACGTTCATCGAAGATACTCTGTATAAGTAAATGGATTCCTTCCGCCATGGGTTGCAACTCTTCTCCCAGTGCAGCCAGCGTGCCATTGGCAAGGTCTGTCCGGTATTCATCGGTTACATGGTCATCATCGTCTATATAGTCATTTTTGAGGAGATATTTATAGATAGCCCGTGCCTGTCTGTTGTCTATCACCACTTCTTCCTCATCCATACGAATGGTCTTTCCTTCAAAGTATTCTATGGTTGCTTTTGTAGGCCGGTCGTAGAGTACTTCTTTGATTTGTTTCTGTAGGTCTCCGACAAATGTTTTGTAGCTTTCACTGGCTATTACGGTGAGCATATTAATTTTGTGGACCGTGTCGCCACAGGTTTCCTCATCCATCCGGCTTCCCGATTGGCTGACACACAGGCGGAGTCCACGGCCTACCTCCTGACGTTTGGTGGTAGTGGATTCGGAATGCTTTAGGGTACAAATCTGGAATACATTAGGATTGTCCCAACCTTCACGCAGTGCGGAGTGTGAGAATATAAAGCGAGTAGGTTCATCAAAACTCAGGAGCCGCTCTTTGTTTTTAAGTATCAGGTCGTAGGCTGAGATATCATCGGAAAATTCCGAGCCCCGTTTCAGGCTACTGTTTACGCTTCTGCCGGTTTTCTTGTCGATACTGAAATAACCTTTGTGGTTATCAGCGGTGGCATGCTGTTTCAGGTAACATTGATAGGGTGAGTCTTCAAGTGTGAGGTATTCATTGAGAACGTTGGTATATTCCTGTTCAAATATACGTCCGTATTCTCCCAACTCTTCATTGCCTGATTCGTTATATACCCGATATTTTGCTACTTCGTCGATAAAGAAAAGGGATAGAGTTTTAATTCCCATGTTATAGAGGCGTTCCTCTTTTTCAAAATGAGAGAGGATGGTTTCCCGTATCTGGATACGGCGCATATCTTTTTCTGAAATATCTCCCAACACATCGCCTTTGGTGATTACTTCTCCGTTGGAAAAAGTGACCGTAGCGCGTAAAGGGTCTATTTCTGAGACGGTGTATCCTTTGTATTGTTCCATCTCATTGGAGATATAGTAGAGGTTGTCGCCTACGCCAAGGATACGGGTTTCCCGGTTGATGGATTTGTTATAGGCTATTTCTATTTCAAACCGTGCCATGGGTGGCTTTTTGCTGGAGAGGAGAATGCTATCGAGGTAGAGGTAGCTGTCTGTCCCCCGGAAGTTTTTGACTTCAAAGCCTTTGACTTCAATCTTTTTCACGAGGCGTTTGTTGTATGCTTCCAGCGCATCCAATACGTAGACGAGGTTGTGTTGTTTTTTATGGGTAGCGGAGTAGTTGAGACTGAACAGCAGATTGAAGTTCTTTTTCAATGCGTTCTGGGTCACTTCTCCACTCATTTTTTGGGGTTCGTCCAATATGATGATGGGGCGGTTGGCCTTGATAACGTCGATGGGGCGACGACTGCCGAATTCATCGCGTTTGGAGTAGATGATACGGCTTTCTTTGTTGTTGGCTCCTTCTTTGAGGGAAGAGGCAAAAGCCTGTGTGTTGATAATCATCACACTGATACCGGAACTACTGGAAAAAGTGTCCAGTTGATTGAG
>JAJQES010000118.1 GCA_021201565.1 Tannerellaceae bacterium | reverse complement strand
TGATTTCAAAGCTCCTTACAAACGCATCACGATGATTGATGCGATCAGAGAGAATACAGGAATCGATATCAGCGGGATGAATGAGGATCAACTCCGTGAAGTATGTGTACAGTTAGGAATTGAACAGGATGAAACAATGGGGAAAGGAAAACTCATTGATACTATCTTCGGTGATAAATATGAGGATAACTATATCCAGCCTACCTTTATTACAGACTACCCGGTTGAGATGTCTCCGCTCACTAAAAAACACCGGAATAATCCGGAACTGACCGAACGTTTCGAATTAATGATCAACGGGAAAGAGATAGCCAATGCATACTCTGAGTTGAATGACCCTATTGATCAGCGGATCCGTTTTGAAGAACAGTTACGTTTGAGTGAAAAAGGAGATGATGAAGCAATGTTTATTGACCATGATTTCCTCCGTGCACTGGAATACGGTATGCCGCCGACCAGTGGAATGGGTATCGGGATGGACCGTCTGGTCATGCTTCTTACCGGACAGGAAAGTATTCAGGAAGTTCTTCTGTTTCCGCAGATGCGTCCTGAAAAGACAGAGAAAAAAGACAGTGCTGAAAAATACAGCGCTATCGGAATAGAAGAAAACTGGATCCCGGTTCTGCAAAAAGCAGGCTTTATCACCATAGCATCTTTGGCGGATGCAAATCCGAACAAGGTAAGACAACAACTCTGCGAATTAAATAAAAAACATAAGTTAGGTTTACAGAATCCTGCTGCCGAAACAGTGGAACAATGGATCTCTGATGCCGGAAAACAACAATAAAGAAGCTATGAACCTGCCCGGAAAAATTGCGATCATGGGTGGCGGTAGTTGGGCCACCGCCCTGGCAAAGATTGTTCTTTCCACTCAGGAAAGTATTAACTGGTACATGTGTAAGCCGGAAAGTATCGAGGAGTTCAGGCAACTCAGCCATAACCCCACGTACCTGACCAGTGTAAAATTTGATATGGAAAAAATTACATTCTATTCCAATATCAACCAGGCAATAAAAGATTCTGATACGCTTATATTCGCTACTCCCTCTCCTTTTCTGAAACAACATCTGAAAAAGGTAAAGACTTCCCTGCATGATAAATTTATTATTTCTGCAATCAAAGGTCTGGTACCGGAAGAAAACATGCTGATCACTGACTATTTTGCAGAAGTATATCAGGTGCCGGTTGATCATATTGCAGTGATAGGGGGTCCCTGTCATGCAGAAGAAATAGCCCTCGAGCGGCTTTCTTACCTTACTTTGGGATGTACTAAGACTGAAAATCTGGATATCATCGGTCCTGTTTTCAGAAACCCATATTTAAAGAATTCCTACAGTCAGGATGTGACAGGTATAGAGTATGCATCCGTATTGAAAAATGTATATTCTATCGTTGCCGGCATCTGTCACGGGATGAAGTATGGGGATAATTTTCAGGCTGTACTGCTTTGCAATGCCATAGAAGAAATGAGGCATTTTCTGACTGCCGTCAATCCGGTGAACAGAGATATCACAGACTCTGTTTATTTAGGAGATCTGTTAGTAACAGCTTATTCCCGTTTCAGCCGTAACCGGATATTCGGGACTATGATCGGAAAAGGGTATTCAGTGAAGATCGCACAGATAGAAATGGAAATGATTGCCGAAGGATATTACGGGACTAAATGCATCCGGGAAATAAATGAAAACTATAAAGTGGATATGCCTATTCTTGATGCACTGTATGAAATCCTGTACGAACGGAAATCTCCCATGAAAGTGATAAAAGAATTAACGGAAACATTTAAATAAAGTAGTTACAGGAGTTAAAGTAGTTAGCAGCCACTTTGTGGCTTAGGAGTTAAAGCAGAGAGGTTGTGCTACTGTAAAAAAGTAAATTATGAAACAGATTACCTTGAACATTGACAAAGCATTGGGCGTTGTTACAAAAGAACAAGTGTATGCGCAGGAAGTGAAGGCTGACGAATGCCTTGCTACTCTGTATAATGGTACAGGTGCCGGAAATGATTTTCTCGGTTGGTTAAGGCTTCCTGCCTCTATTACGGAGGAAGAAATAGCCGATATTGAAAATACGGCAAACCTACTCCGTTCGAAATGCGAAATTGTAGTGGCTATCGGGATCGGTGGCAGCTATCTTGGCACAAAAGCAGTGGTGGAAGCATTGAATAACAGCTTTGACTGGTTACAGAAAGAACGTAAAAACCCTATTCTGCTCTATGCAGGACAAAATATTGGTGAAGACTATCTGTACGAACTTTCGGAAATATTGAAAGGCAAACAATTTGGTATCATCAACATATCTAAATCCGGTACGACCACTGAGCCGGCCCTTGCTTTCCGTCTTCTGAAAAAACAACTGGAAGATGCAGTAGGAAAAGAAGAGGCCAGAAGCCGGATCGTAGCCATTACGGATGCCAGCAAAGGGGCTTTACGCACATTAGCCGGTCAGGAAGGATATAAAACATTTGTTATTCCTGATAATGTCGGCGGACGTTTCTCCGTACTGACTCCGGTTGGCCTGCTACCCATTGCTGTTGCCGGCGTAAACATCCGGGAGTTGATAGCCGGTGCTGTTGCTATGGAAAAAAAGACTTCAGAAGAGGTTCCTTTTGCCGATAATATGGCGTCAGTGTATGCTGCCACAC
>JAJQES010000261.1 GCA_021201565.1 Tannerellaceae bacterium | reverse complement strand
GCCCATTCAAGGGAGAGGTTCGGGGTGGTGGTAGCCGCGTAAAGCAAATTCGTTTTGAGGGCTACTTCCTGACTGCGTGCTAAGATAGGAACCAGAGCTATTAATAGCAGGATCGTTTTAAGCGTTTTTCTGTTCATGTGAATAGTATTTAAAATAGTTTTAGCCTTTTAGTTGTTGAGATAAAGGTATATGCATAAAAAATGAAAAACAAGACAGAATAAGAGCGGTAATATGGTTTTTTATGATAAATTTAAATAGTTTGATCTACCGGCAAACAGGTTTGAACCGGTTTTTATAAGAGTTGTAACCGGTTTGCTACATACATATTTATGAATAGGACAATATGTGAGTGAAATAAGGACAAAACGTACTCTTTTTAAACATCCGGGCTAATCCTGTTTCTACTCTTTCTGATCCATACCAGGTTTATAAAATTATAATTCATATATGGACCAAACGAAAAAAGGTGTCCGCCCGGAACACCTTTTTGTTTTCTATGTTTATAAATAGATTTTATCAAAAATTCAGGTTTACCCCTCCCATAATGCTAAACCCCTGTAAAGGGTAACCAGGCAAATATTCATACTTCTGACCCAGGGCATTATTTATTTTCAGATAAACACCCAACACATTATTGATAGCATACGTGCCTGTCAGGTTCAGTTCATTGATATTTTTCATCTTGACTTCCTGCCCACAATACATACCATATCTTCCTCCTGCAAGACGATAATCTGCAGAAACAGTTAGTTTATCAACAGGCCGTATATCAACTCCTGCCATGAATTCCAGATCCGGTTTTCCGTAAGCTTTATAATCAGTGTCCACATTCCAGTTACTATAAACAGTTTTCAGATAGACATCAAACAGTTTCTGATACGCATATTTCAACTCAACTCCTCCCTTAAACACTTTGGAGTTCATAAGAAAAGACTGGCTCACGTTTCCCCAGACCGCCTGCGTAGAACTGTTGGAAGGAAGTGTTTGCTGAATAAAGAAAACATCATCATCCGTAATTTTATAACCGGCAAATACATTAAACCAAAATCCCGGTACAATACCACTCTTTATTCCTAAAGTAGCATCCAGCCATGTACGGGAAGGAGCCACACCCAGGGTCGGGTCTATATAGCGATTGAGTTGGGATAGCCGATAGGCACTATTAGACTCAATCCGTCCATTTGCATCAAAATAGAGGACAGTTTTATCTACAAATTCTGTTTGGGCATAGATATTAGGAGAAACAAAGAATTTACTGTGATCACCGGTAATAAACATCACATTTACGCCCAGTTTTACTTCCAGATTAGATTCTCTTATTTTATAATAGGGAGAAACGGTGACCTCTGCATAATTATCAAACCGGTCATTTAAGGAATTCGGAAGATTATAAGCAAAAAAGTCAAGCCGGGCATCCAGACCTATTAACTGATTTCCTCCAAAGCCGGTATTCAATCCTCCTTTCACACCTATATTATTTTCTGAAAGTCCATCCATTCCCTTCCCAAAGCTATACCGGTTAGAAAAGTTCACATACTCAACATCCAGCAAATAACCGAACGGATCATTCTCATGGGATATAATTCCGGCCTGTACACCTACCTGTTGATTTCCCTGATACGTTTCCGCATCAAACGCACGGGAAGAAACAGGATCAGGCATTCCGTAATAATTAAAACCGGAATAACCGTAGCGGGCTCCCAGTTTCAGGTCCAGATTGGTAAACGTATGTTTATAATTGACTCCACCCAGGTTATCATTTAATTTCGCTTTTACTTTCTCGTCACTATCCAGGTATTTTACCTTTCCATTTGTGGAACGGTGTGAGAAAAAGATATTCAGTTTATCCTGTTCTGTATTCAGAATATGATAGCCGATATCTCCATTGACATTCATATAATTTCCAATCCCGAAATTAAAATATCCCTTATAAGGACTGTACAGAATATCTGTCATGACTTTACCGGAAGGAAGTACATACAACTCTTTCGCCGGATCCATAGGGAGGGAGTAAGAAGCATACTCAATCGTTGTTCTCTTTACTTCCGGTTCCCTGACCACCGGCAACGTATTTACCTTATTGGCATCCTGTACAGTCGGATCATATTCTCTTTCCAGTGTCAACTCACGTGACAGGTCCTGGTCTTTGTTTTCCTGAGCAAAAACAGCACCGGCAAACAACATACATGCCGTCGTAAACAATATCTTTTTTGTATTTGCTATCGTTTTCATCCCTTTGTCAATCATTAAGTTTATTCAATCTGTTCTGAATCATGGCCGCAATATCATCATCGCCGGAATAATTATTCTGCAGGCTGTTCAGATACTGGCGTGCCTGGAATGAATCACCCTGGCGGATATATACATCTGCCAACAGGATAAAACCACGGGCCAGCCAATATTGGTGAGGTGTCCCATTTTCTATAAAGTTCATTAGTATCTCTTCTGCTTTGGCATCCTCGCTGGTATCATAATAATACTGAGCGAGTAAATATTTCGCCTCTGCTCCATACACCGTACGGGTATCACTGCTTACAGCTAACAGGTCAGCCACAGCCTTGTTACCCTCATTTGCATTCAAATAAGCTTTTGCCCGTACATAACGTGCCTCCGTTTCAACTTCCGGAGAGAGTTTATCCTGTTTTAATAATCCTTCTGCTGCGATCAGTGCATCCTGTTGTTTTCCTGTTGCCCGGGCTGTACGCATAATACCTAATTTAGCTGCTAACCGGTTATCCGGATTCTCCGCAACGATCTCCAACCGTTTAAAGCTTTCCAGTGCAGCGGTATACTCTTTTTCCAGATACTGGATCTCAGCGACTCTGGCCACGGATTCTTCCAGGAACTTCGTATCTCCACTCTCTATCGCAATTGTATAATAACGTTTGGCATCATTATAATTCTTCTGGTTAAAAGCAATTGTGGCCAGATAGAAGTTTGCATTTGCACTAAAAGCTCCCTGCGGATAGGTTTGCAGATAGTTCACAAGGCTCCGGCGCGCTTCTTCATTCTGTTCTCTCATAAAGAGTTTTTCAGCAGCGATGTAAGTGAGTGAATCCTGTTCCGAGGCTTCCAGCTTCATGCTACCTCCCAGTGAGTTGACATACGCCGCGTATGCGTTAATATCATTCAACTCAATGTAGACAGACTTCAAATCCTGAATGGCCACTTTTGCCTCTTCACTGCCCGGATAGTTTTTAATAACATGTTTGTAGGCATCCACCGACTTCTGGGGTTGGTTGTCATTAAAATAGAGAAGTCCCAATTGAATGCCGGCTTTACGTGCCAGGCTACTTTGCGGGAAACGGTTTATCAACGATTCAAATGCCTGGGCTGCCTGTGGATAATTTTCCAGCAGGACATAGGAACGGCCTTTTTCATACAAGGCGTCATCTACATATTGAGATTCCGGAAATTCCCGGATTAACTGATCCATCATATTGATCTTACCCCGGTAGTCTTTCTGCAATCCCAGGACATATCCTTTCTGGTATACAGCATAATCGCCGGCCGAAGGACGAACCTCCGCGGCACGGGTATAATTTTGTTCTGCCTGGGCAAACTGGCGGTTATGGAAATAACAGTCTCCAATCCGGTTATAAGCATCGGCATAAGCGGCCGAAGTTTTATCTTTTTCCTGTTCCAGATATTGACGGAAGCGGCTCAGCGCTTCATTGTATTTCTGCAATTTGAAATAACTATACCCCATACTGTAATAAGCCAGCGCATACATTTCAGAAGAGCGCTGACGGGTGTTATTCAGGTATGCCTGGTAATCTGAAATAGCTTTGTTATATTCACCTGTCCGGTAATAGGATTCACCACGCCAGAAATAAGCATCCGTACGGGCTACCGGATTATAATTCCCTAAGCTGATGGCGCGGTTAAAATAGTCAATGGCTTCCGGCATACGCACATTGGCAAACGATTGAGTTCCCAACTGGAAAAGAATCGCCTGTTTGGCTTCCAGGATCCGGTTACTGGGATTCTTTATCTTTTCGATCGAAGTTAAGGCTGCCTGATAATTCTTGGTAGTCAGGTAGACTTCCACCAGATAGTCGTTTACTTTATCTGAATATTTCGAACGGGGAAAGTCATTCAGGAAATTCTCAAAAATAGTAACGGATTCTCCAAAGCCGGTAAAAGAGGTTTCGTGGATAATCAACGCATAATTATAGGTAGCCACTTCCTTTATCTCTTTATCATAAGATGATTTCGCGGCCGCTTCAAAAGCCAGACGGGCCCGGTTTTTATCATTTAGTTTTAAATAACTCTGTCCCAGATACAGATTCGCACTTTGTGCAAGTTCGTCATCCTGTTGAAGAACGCCTCCCATTACATCAACCACTTTCTGGTATTCTCCTCTATTAAAGTAGCAAACACCCAGAATATATACATCCCCCCGTAACGGACGGGCGGCAACGTGTACATATTTGCTTAAATAGTCAATGGCTTTCTCCTGATTACCTGTATGATAATAGGAATTACCTACGATCCGGTACACCTCCTCATTATTTTCACTATCCGGATAAGCACTTAACAGTTCTTCTCCTTCCCGAATCACCCGGTCATATTTTCCTTCAATAAAATTAATCTGGGCAATATAGTAAAGGGATTGCTGCCGGTATTCCGGATGTTCCCTCAAATGGGAAAATGCAATCAATGCATTGGGATAATCACCGGTGGCATAATCAATATAAGCAACATAATACCCGGAAGCTTCCTTATACCGGGAACCGATCTGGGCGATCCGTGAAAAATAGCTGCGGGCTTCTTCTACTCTGTCTTCCTGAAGCAGGGAATAGGCCAGGCGGAAACTATACTCTTCCTGTTGCCACGGACTTAAATGGTCAATGTTACTTTCCTGAAGAAAATGGAGGGCTTCGCTGTAATCTTCCGATGCAAAATAAGCGGATCCGATCAGAAAATAGATCTCATTTGTATGCCGGCTGTCCGGATATTTCTCCAGAAAATCGTTCAGTAGCAGCACACTCTCCTCATATCCCTGTTCAAAAGCGGCATACACAAGCATATAGTCAGCCTCCTGAAGCAACTCCGGGTCTGTTACGGCCTGTTGCTGTTTCCAGGCTTCCAGTTTATCCATACATCCGGGATAGTTTTTCAGGCTGAATAGTTCTTTTCCTTCGATAAACAGACGCTCCGCTGATCCGAACTGATACGACCGCTGCCCGTTCACCATAAAACTTCCTGCGACAAGACAGAGCGGAATAAGATATTTTCTCATTATACTATTGATTTAACGAAAGGTCTGAAAAGACCCTGCTGTTATTGATTGCAAATATATAATAATTGATAATTGATAATTGATAATTGACAATTATTAAGGGGAATATTAACCATCCATTATCTGGAAAGCATCCGGTCCAGATAGAGGGTAACGGCCCGGCGGACAGATGTTAAGCCGATTTCTTCCGGATCAATCGCGGCGAAAGGAAGGGTTACAACTTCTGCTGCATCATCCGCTGCCCGGATCCCTTCAAAAGAATCAACAGTGCATTCATAAAACAGGTCCAGTGTATGTACATGGAATCCCATATAAGGATAAATATTGGGCAAAGAAAACAGGTAAGAAGCAGTCCGGATATGTAATCCGGTTTCTTCGAGTACTTCACGGGCAACAGCCTCTTCAGCGTTTTCATACATATCCAGAAATCCTCCCGGAAGATCCAGGGTATCCTTAGCCGGGTCTTTTGCCCGCCGCACCAACAAAAGTTCACCCGACGGGTTGGTTATAAAACAGGCAACAGATGCCGACGGATTGAAATAATAAACAAATCCACAGGCAGTACATTGTTTCGCTTTTTCGTTACGGACAGAGAAACCATTCTCCCCACAAACAGGACAGAAGCGAAATTGAGATAAGGGATGGTCACTTTCACACCACCCCCCTACCCCCCTAAAGGGGGGATTTTTGCCAGTGTTATCAAACAGATTATTTTCCATCTTAAAATGATATTGATTTTTAAGAAAAAAGAAAGGATTTGTAATCTCTCTTTTACTACAACAAATGTAATAAAAAAACAAACTACAAACCCTTATATCTATCCCTCTTAAAATCCCCCCTTTAGGGGGTTAGGGGGTTGGTGTGTGTTTTTCACACCTCTTTTACTTCCCAGCCCAAAGCACTGGCACCCAGAACAGCCGCATCACTTTCTTTCAATTGAGAGAACAGTAATTTGGTTTTTCCTTCAAAGACTTTCAATACATTCTTTTCCAGAGCCTCTTTGATCGGGTTCATGATCAGGTCACCGGCTTTGGTCAAACCACCAAACAAGATAATCGCTTCGGGACTTGAGAAGGCGATAAAATCTGCAAACGCCTCACCCAGCATATTACCTGTTGTTTTGAAAATCTCCAGTGCGATCGGGTCACTCTTCATCGCTGCATCAAATACATCCTTAGAAGTAATCTCATCCGGATCCAGGTCACGGAGAACACTTTCGTCATTCCGTATTTCCAGATATTCACGTGCTGTACGTGCGACCCCGGTAGCAGAAGTGTAAGCTTCCAGACATCCCTGGCGGCCACATCCACACATACGGCCATTGTTGCGGCGTACGATCACATGACCTAATTCACCGGCAAAACCATCATGGCCATATACCAGGTTACCACCTATCACAATACCACTACCTACACCTGTTCCCAGTGTAATCACAATAAAGTCCTTCATACCACGTGCCGCGCCATACGTCATTTCTCCGATAGCAGCCGCATTGGCATCGTTGGTTAAAGTTACCGGAATATTATCCAGTTTTTCACTAATTAATTGGGCTAAAGGGATTTTACCTTTCCACGGTAAATTCGGTGCGAATTCAATACAACCATTGAAATAGTTTCCATTAGGAGCGCCTACACCAATACCTTTGATTTTGTCCAGGCCACCAGCCTGGTCAATCACCATCCGTAGTGCCTGGGCTAATTCACAGACATAATCATTTACATCAGCATATTTGCCTGTCTTAATAGAACCACTATACAAGATTGAACCTCTTGCATCTACCACACCGAATACCGAATTAGTACCGCCTATATCGATACCCACAACATAAGGTTTCTCCATGATTTTTTATTTAGGATTAATAATGCACTTAAAATTTTGACAGGCAAATATAACAGGTTTCACATAAGATACAATAGTTTCCTGCAAAAAATTAAGAAATTAGGATGAATTATAAAGAACATTTTGATTAATTACCTGTTCTTCTTTTCCTCCACAAAGCATGCATCCTGTATCAACGTTCCTGAGTTAAATCTGCGTACCATCTTCATTGTAACTCTCTACCTCATTCACGACTCCATTAGAAACAATCATATAGGTCTTTAATTGCCCATTCCGGTAATACACTTTTTGCCAGACATATCTATCATAATCCACTTCTCCTTCTTCTTTCAGGCTTCCATCATCATAATAGAGTTTATAAGGACCACTCCGGCGAATGCCCCGGTATTGCCACTCCGCCTGTTTCTGTCCGTTCGGATAATATTCCACGGAGGTTCTTGCATCTCCGTCATACTGTTCTTCCAGTTTGAGCGTTCCGTCAGGATAATATTCCATCAGTAAACCTACCGGACGATTGTCTTCATAATTCGCAATACGCTCCAGTTGTCCATCCGGATAATATCGTTTCTGTTCCCCCGATAACGTATTTGTGTTTGTATTCGGTCCGGTATATCTATTTTCAGACTTTATTCCCCCATTTTTATAATAGGCAATATGGACCCCATCTATAATCTCTTTCTTCAATTCACCACCCGGCAAATAAGTTTCTTTATAAGAGATTAATACTCCCTGGTCATAGACCTCTTCAATCGTATAATCAGAATCGTCATCAGACTTCCGGAGGGTATATTGTTTACCATGCTGTTTTCCTTCCTGATAATTATGATCTCTCATCAATATTTTTTCCCCCGTCATTTCATATTCAAACCAATAACTATAATCACGGCCATGAGGTCGTCCCTCCTTATAATTCGTTTCATACTGAATCGTGCCATCTGAAAAATAGCCGGTCTCCCTTCCGTGTAGCTTCCCTTCTTTGTACTCATATTCTTTCTCTACCTGCCCGTCACCGGAATAGATTCTGGAAAGACCGTTCAACTGTCCATTCTTAAAATAACGGACAGAGGTAAGTTCTCCATTCCGGAAAGTTTGCTCCACCCCTTCTATCAATCCGTTCTTTAAGGTAAGCAATTTATAATTATTCTGGCGGGAAGGACTTTCCACGACTTTATACTTACCTTTCAGAGGCTTATTATTGGACAGGTCAATCCACTGATTGCTACCATTTTCCATTTTAAGAGAGGTAATCTGTTGATTGAAAATAACAGTCTGAGCAGTCAGCGTACCTGAAATAAATAAAACAAACAGGATCAGTAATACATTTTTCATACATTTTCTTTTTATTAAAAGGAACTGACTAAAATTGGATGTGAGGAATCATAATTATTGGCGGTCAGAAGATTATCAAACAGGCCGGAGGCCTACTATATGCCAGGCCCGGGCAACGCCCCAGGGCTGTTAAATTCTCCGTTTTAAGTCCCAGAGGGACGCCCTATCTTAGCCCAGGGCAACGCCCTGGGTCTGAATCAGTTGTCTCTATTGAGTCCTGAAGGGACGGCATAAATTACGGTTCATTGATTTGACGCTATTTTATTATGCCGTGCTTACAGCACTCCTTTTCTCTTACCGTCTATTAGCCAGGGCGTTGCCCGGGTCTGACATATATATGCCCCATCCGGGGCAGTTAACACCTTCCGGCCACCATTTACAACAAATTCTCATGTCTAATTATGAGAGTCCTTTCGACATGTTTTAGTCAATCCTTTTACGGTTAGTTAGTTATTTTTCCAAAGGAAGAATTTCAATCCAGTAATCATCCGGGTCATGTATAAAATAGAGTCCCATGGCCTCATTCTCATAACAAACACAATCCAGGGATTTATGATACCTGCGGATCTCCTCATAATCCCCTGCGACACGCATACACAGATGGCTTTCATTATCGCCCAGTTCATACGGTTCGTCCCGGTCACGCAACCAGGTCAATTCCAGCAGAAAACCGGTTGTATCATCCGTCAGGTACACCAGAATAAAAGAACCGTCTCCGGCCACTTTACGACGGCTTTCTTTCAATCCCAGCGCTTTTGCATAAAACGCCAGACTTTTCTCCAGATCGGTTACATTAATATTAAAATGATCAAATCTACTTTTAATTTCCATATCTTATCTTATTTAAAAATCTATAGATTCACCTGCTTTCGTTATTGTCAGGAAACGTACTCCCTTTCCTTCGGCATATTCCCTAAAGGCATTTCCGGCCGCTTTATCCGGTTCAAAATGCATCGGTACAAACAGTTTCACCGGGATCCGGTCTATAAACTGCTCCGCTCCACGCATATAATCAGATCCCATACGGGCATCTACCGGAAACATACAGACATCCAGTCCGGAAACTACTTCCGCAATTTCATTCAATTCACGAAGATAATGATTTTCCGCCTGCTTTACTTCTTCGTCTGTGGATTCATCTTTCCAGTGCCAGTTATTCAAATCACCCGCATGAAAAATCCTTTTATCTTCCGTTTTTATATAAAAAGAGATGCCGACATCCGTTGACCCGAATGCCCGGACCGACAACTTTTCATCCTGGTATACATCCCCTTTTTTCAAAAAAACGGCCTCTTCGGCGGTTGCCCTTTTTCGTTTCAGGATATCTTTGGAAAAAATATAGGTAATATTCTCTTTGATCTCTTTCCATTTTAATATCTCCGGATTAAAATGGTCCGCATGAAAATGAGAAGACAAAATATACAGAGGCCGGGCCTGTTTTAATAAATGATCATGCACGTATCCGGCAGATTCTCCCTGCGTATCCAGAAAATAATCAATCAGTATATCATACGTCGCAGTCCGGATAACAAAACCACTGTGAAATATATAAATCAGTTCCATTTCGATCCAAATTTTTATACAAAGATATACTATAACAACAAATAGTATCCGTATTCAGACCGGCATTTATGTGATAAAAGAGGCATCAGGTATCCGGAGACTTACATTTTTTTACTTAACGATTCATGGATATACACAGATTTATATATATCTTCACACAAAATTAACCCTTTTATGATAAAATCATTTCCGCATTACACTCAATTGGATGCTATGGATTGCGGTCCAACCTGTCTGCGAATGATCGCCAAATATTACGGGCGTAGTTACAGTCCGCAAATGCTCCGTGAACGTTCCTTCATTACCCGGGAAGGAGTGTCTATGCTGGGAATCAGTGACGCGGCGGAAACGATCGGATTTCATACCAATGGAGTCAAGATCACCTTAGAACAACTTCTGGAGGATGCCCCTCTTCCCTGTATATTGCACTGGAATCAAAATCATTTTGTAGTGTGTTACCGGATCAAAAAAAAACGGAACGGGAATTACACATTTTACATATCCGATCCGGCCGGAGAACAATATACTATGGATAAAGAAGGCTTTTGTAAATGTTGGATCAGTAGTGCCATCCAAAACCAGGAAACAGGAACCGCCTTACTTCTTACTCCTTCTCCGGAGTTTTACCAGGTGTCAGAAGGAGATGAAAAACAGGAAAAGAATCTCCGGTTTTTCTGGGGTTATCTCCGTCCTTACAAAAGCCAGTTGATTCAACTGATTATAGGCATGTTGACCGGCAGTATGCTCGCCCTCATTCTTCCTTTTCTTACACAGGCGGTAGTTGACCAGGGAATCAGCAATAACAATCTTAGTTTTGTAACACTGGTATTGATTGCCCAGTTAGTCATATTTGTCACTCAATTAGGAGTCAATTTCATTCAAAGCTGGATCACACTTCACATGAATACCCGGATCAGTATTGCATTGATCTCTGATTTTCTTGCGAAATTGATGAAGCTCCCCCTGCGTTTTTTTGACACCAAGAACATTGGAGATATTATGCAGCGTATTGGGGATCATAGCCGGATTCAGTCGTTTATGACCGGAACTTCCCTCAGTACAATCTTCTCATTTGTAAACTTTTTTATTTTCGCGATCATTCTGGGGTATTATAACCTGACCATCCTTTTTGTGTTCCTTCTGGGCAATACACTCTATATTACCTGGATCATGCTCTTTTTACGGTACCGCCGGAAACTTGATTTTGCCCGGTTCACCCAATCCTCTGCTAATCAGGGTAGCCTGATCCAGATGGTCACAGGCATGCAGGAGATCAAACTAAACAATTGTGAGAAACAGGAACGCTGGAAATGGGAACGTATCCAGGTAAAACTATTCCGGATTAGCATACAAGGGACAGCATTGGGCCAATATCAACAATTGGGTTCTGTCTTTTTTAGCCAGACGACCTCTATCCTGGTATCTTTCCTTTCTGCCAAAGCTGTAATCGATGGTGGTATTACATTAGGGATGATGATGTCTATCAGCTATATTATTGGTCAACTGGCTGGTCCCATCAGTGAAGTGATCAATTTCACCCAGTCATTCCAGGATGCCAAGATCAGTCTGGAACGTTTGAGTGAGATCCATAATAAAGAAGATGAAGAGCAAACAATCGCTGATAAATTAAATTACCTTCCGGACGACCGGAGTATTGAATTGAAAAACATCTTTTTTAGTTATGACGGGGCAGACCGTGATTATGTATTAGAAGATCTTTCGTTGCGGATTCCTGAAAATAAACTGACTGCGATTGTGGGTGCCAGCGGAAGTGGTAAAACCACCATTATTAAATTATTGCTGGGCTTCTACCCTCCCCTGAAAGGAGACATCCGCATCGGGGAGACCTCACTGAATGACATTAATCAACATTTGTGGCGGCAAAAGACAGGAGCGGTGATGCAGGACGGTTACATTTTTTCCGATTCCATTGCTAAAAATATTGCTGTAGGTGACGAAATAATCGACAAAGAAAAACTACGACATGCTGTCCGGGTAGCGAATATCGAAGATTTTATCCTCTCGCTGCCTCTTAAATATAATACTAAGATCGGGATGGAGGGAAATGGAATCAGCCAGGGACAACGGCAACGGTTATTGATTGCCCGGGCAGTATATAAAAATCCCGATTACCTGTTCTTTGACGAAGCGACTAACGCATTAGATGCCAATAATGAACGTATCATTATGGACAACCTGAATGAATTTTACAAAGGAAAGACGGTCGTAGTCGTTGCCCACCGGTTAAGTACCGTACAACATGCCGATAACATCATCGTACTGGAAAAAGGGAAGATCATTGAGGAAGGTACCCATACGGAGTTAACAGCTAAAAAGGGAGCCTATTACACACTGGTTAAAAATCAATTGGAATTAGGAAGTTAATGGAGAAGAAAGACGAAGAAATATATCTGAGAAGCGAAGAGTTTGAAGAGGTACTGGGCTGGATCCCTCCCTGGATCCTGCGTTGGGGAATTACTTTAATTGCCACCATTATAGTAATCGTACTTACAGGCAGCATGCTGTTCAAATATCCGGATATCATCTCTGCCCGGATGACATTGACCGGAACAGTACCGCCGGCCGGTATCATGGCCAAAAATTCAGGGAAGATCAAAGAGTTGTTTGTACAGGATAACCAATTGGTCACTACCGGGGATTATCTGGCAGTGATCGAAAATTCTGCGGAGACCAGCGACATTCTTTTTCTGAAACAATATCTGCAATCCCTCGCTATACATCCGGACTCTATGGCCCTGCTACCTCCTAAAACATTACAGGTAGGAACACTCCAATCCCTTTACTCAAACCTTTATCTGACACTTTTTGAGTATAATGAATTTATCCGCCTGGACTATTTTCCAACCAAAATAAAAATGTCACAGGAACGGATTCTTCAGTATGAAGAACAATATACCAGTTTGTCCCGGCAGGAAAAAATAATCAAAGAACAGTTAAAGATCACCCGTCAACAATTTGAACGGGACTCTTTATTATCTACTACCGGAGTGATTGCACAGGAAGAATTTGAGAATACAAAAAGCCAGTATCTGCAAGGCATCCTTTCTTATGAAAATATATTGTCCTCATTAAACAACATGGAGATACAAATCGAACAGCTAAAAGAAACCCTGTTTGAGAATACTTACCAACATCAGGAAAGAACCAATACGTACATCTCTCAAATCAACACACAGACTACCCAATTAAAAACAGAAATTGAATCCTGGGAGATCAGTTATGCGATCATTGCTCCCATCACCGGGGAAATTACATTTACCAATTACTGGAGTGAGAATCAGAATATCCTTGCCGGAGAAACGGTATTCAATATCATCCCTACTGATCCGCTACAACTCAAAGGGAAAGCGGTCCTGCCGACTGCCCGTTCCGGAAAGGTAGCGATCGGACAAAAGGTGAACATTCGTTTTGACAACTTTCCCGACAACGAGTTTGGGATGGTGAAGGGAAAAGTGACAAATATCTCCCTGGTACCTGTTCAAATAAATGAGACAGCAGCTTATATAGTGGAAATAGAGTTGCCGGAAGGACTCCTGACAAACTACAAAAAAGAACTTCCGTATCTACCGGAAATGGAAGCCCAGGCCGACATCATTACCGCGGATATTTCTGCCTTTGAACGTATGATCATGCCCCTACGCCAGGTATTAAAAGAGGGTTTTGAATAAGCTTTTTCCCATGTTCTCAACCATTTTAAAAAAGCTTATCTACTGGTATTCATAACTCCGGAATCCTTACTATAAACTTTCTCTACAGGCTCCTCTCTATCTGCACAATTTTAACACAAAGGATTGAATCCTGGCAGTATTATTATATGTAGAGTTCCAAAAAAGGAGGTTCAGTGGATTGTAAACAAATTGCCCGGTGCTTTTTTATTTGTTTATGGTTGGCAATCAGCCGGAATATTACTTTCCAATACCCTGCGACATAGCGGAAACTTCCCCTGCATAGATAAGGGATACATTCCAGTACAAGATTTAGTAAAAGCCAGCACAGTTTTACTTCTCCCCGGGGATTTTTCAAATCGACCACCGATAACACATATTTATGAAAGAAATGATCTGCCAAAGGATCAGTAACCGGACGGTTTTCCCGGTGATGATAAGCTTTCTGATGAGGACATACTCCTAATTTAAACCCTTTATAAAAAGCCCGGTTTACAAAATCTCCGTCTTCACCGGTATGGAAAAAGATAGGATCAAACCCACCTGTTTTATAAATGCATTCGACAGAAACCAACCAGATGGCCGCATTCAGGAAATCAGCCCTGTACACATCCTGAATCTCCCTGCCTTTTACCAGATCGTATACATACTCCGGTGACTGACCGGTCATATATCTATAAAAATTGCGATCAATCTCCTCTCCTGTTCCGTCCCAATGTACCGGACTTAGAATTCCATATTCATAATAATTCTGAGCAATGACCAGGAGCCCTTCCAGCATACCGGGAGCGACCTGCGCATCCTGGTTTAAAAGTAATACATACTCATATTTCTTTTCCAATGCATAGGCAAATCCGGCATTGTTTCCCTGTCCAAATCCTTTGTTTTCTTTATTCGCTATCAAAAGTACATCGGGATATTTTTCCCTGATCATCTCTACTGTGCGATCTGTTGAACAATTATCCACCACCATTACATCCGGAGAAAAAGTGGAGGCAAATACAGAATCCAGGCAACCCTCTATCCAATTTTCCCCGTTATAAGTCACAATCAGTGTCAGCACTTTTGTATCTTTTGAAACACCGGCCAGACCTTTGTAGGGATGAAACAACTTATCCTGCAAATTATATGTCCGGATCTCTTTAAAAACCGGACGGAAACACATCGTCCCTTCCGGCAATACTTCTCTTTGTTTATCCTCTGCCAGATAAAACCGCTCTTCATACCCCGGCAAAACAAACTCCCCTTTTCCTCCGAAATCCACTAACGTATAACCGTGATAGGCCAGTAAAGTCGGAATAAAAACTTCATGATGTCCACAGTTATGTTGTTGCAATACCTCATCCAGTAACGTTAATGCGCAGACCGACAACCGGTAAACAGGATTAAACGAACGGACCAGCTGATCTGTAGAGAGGGAATAATCTTTCAGGTACAGTGTATTCCACCATGGCCATCCGGGGGATTGTTCATACCGCTGGATATGAGAAGACAACAGATCGGCGGGAATATCATGGAACGCATTCAGAAAAACAGTCCAGTTTCCGGTAAAATCAACATCATATTCGATCACCCAGTAATAATCATACTCCGGATACTCTTTATAAAATTGTAAGACAGCAAAATGATTACTTCCCGGAATAAGGCTTTCACTGATCGAGTGATAATTTAATTTATTGATTGTTTCATAACTAAAAATATAATAATCCCATTCATCCGGAACCGAAATCTCTTCTTCCTCTTCCTTATGCAACAAGAAAAAGACCTTTCCCTCCTTTCCTACAGCTGTTCTTATCCGGTTATAACTCTCTATGATATGGTCATTTACAAAATGACATACATATAGATATACATTGTTTTTCATTGCAGTTATTTTTTTAAATGACCGGTTATCCCCTGTAAATAAAAGAACTTTTTTGATCATTCAGAACAATCGTAAAACAAAAAATCATCTGTTTTCATTTTTCCGTTAAAGCCTTTTCAAATTCCTGGGGAACACGTTCGATTCTCTTCCCTACCATTTTTTACTATTATAATTATAGTTACATCTTAATAATATTTATCATCACCTCCATACTATAATTAATATCAGATCGTTATTATATATATAATACAAAAAAATGGTAGGGAAGAATTTCAGATCTCATGGGATTGATTATGGAGTATCAAACTATTTTAATTTATAATATTATGAGTATAAAATACGGATTTTACAAAACGCCTGTTCCAAACGACAGAGAGGACAAACAGGAA
>JAJQES010000119.1 GCA_021201565.1 Tannerellaceae bacterium | reverse complement strand
GAGTAGGAAACATCGACCGAAGGATTGGTCTCAAAACTCTCCGCCAGGTTGCAACAGGCGGCCCGGCACAGTTCATCGAAGGTGATCTTCTGGGTTTGCAGGACAGCCGTGCGGGAGGAGATAGTTCCCATCTTCCGTTCCGTGACGACAAACTCCTGCAACTCAATTTCCCCGGACATCGTGATGTGGAGGGGACGTTCCGCCGGAGTGGCAGTAAATGTTTTCGGAGTATATCCAATATAACTGATGACCAGTTGGGAGGTTTCATCCACCGGTTCTATCTCAAAATACCCTTCCGTATTGGTGGTCGTTCCTGTCTGGGTACCTTCCCAGTACACATTTGCCCCAATGATGGGGTCGTTTGTTTCGTCGAATACATATCCTTTTACCGGATCGGCAGCTAAGGCAGCCAGGGAAAAAGGAAAAATAAATAGTAATATATAATATATGGTACGCATATTGTTGATTTAAATAGTATATCTAATTGTTGCCGCTTCGCAGGGAAGCACACACAAAAGCTCTCCGGCAGACCGCCGGCGGAGAGATACGTATTTAAATCAACAGAGTGGTAAGTATGGAGAGATAAACCCGTGGGCAGACTTTGAGGGGTGGACTGTATTCTTCCACTTGTCTGTCCTGTTCCAGCTCTAAGGAGGTTAATAAGGTCATGGAGGGCAACCCGAAGACAGAAAGATCCATCTCTACGGGCAGGGGTTGCTGTACGGAGGAAGTACTGTTTTCCCATTCAAAACTCAACCGTTCCATGTCACAGCAATTCGTTTCACACAGATGCTCTGCGCAGGCTTCTTCCGCCTGGTGCCCGTCTGTATGGTGATGGCATCCGGTGTGTGCATGGTGGTGGGAGTTTCCGGGTTCGTGGGTAGCGGCTTCTCCGTGGTGATGGTCATGAATTTCGCAGCATTTATCAGACAATACGACCGCTACACCTGCTGTGCGGCAATCCCCGCAACAATAGGACATCAGATTCACTCCCGCGCCTCCATAAAAGATAAGGCTGGCAAGAAGGAATGCGAACATATATTTCATAGCCTTCTTCATCCGGAACAAATATACACGTTTTAAGAATATGTTTAAAGGTTTTCATATACTTTAACAGGAAGCTCTCCCCTTCCAGTACTCTTTCAGGGAAGATCCGGTAGTCCTTTGGCTAAAAAAGCTATTGCTTAGAGGAGAAAACAGTATTTGGCCGGCCTTAGTTAAAATTGGTCGGCGGGGATCTCCGGATCCCCGTCTGTTGAATGTCAGGATCTGTGATCCGAAACTCATACATCCCTGAGCTTATAAAAACAGGTCGCATAACGGATCACAGATCCTAATACCCATTTGTCGGGGATCGGGAGATCCCCTCCGACCAGGATGTTTAGTTAAATCCCTACGTCCAAAAGACTTTATTCTTTCTCCAAATCCACTAACTCTGTAAGGGATATCTTCAACGCTTTCGCTATCTTCTGTAAATTGATAACTGCTATATTTCTTTCGCCTCTTTCTACTGAACTGATATAGGTAGGGTGTAAATTAGCAAAGGTTGCAAGTTTCTCCTGAGACAAATTAATCTTGTAACGAAAATATCTTATTCGTTCACCGATTTGTTTTAAAAATGCTTCTTCTTCTTTGGAGTATTTTGCCATTTTTACTAATAAATAGAGAAGCAAAAGTAGATGTATGAATAACGCGAATCCATAGACAATAAGTAGTAAATTTTGGACGGAGGGGATTTGTAATCCCCGACTAATGAGTATTAGGATTTGCAATCCGTTTTCTTATTGACAGGGATACCTTTTGTAAATGCTGCTACATCGCAGTTGAATGCCTCTGCAATCCTGACAAGAGTCATGTAATAGATATTTCGTTTGCCTCTTTCAATTTCACCTATATAATTTCCGCTCATTCCTGCTATTTCACCCAGTTTATATTGTGTCAAGGCTTTAGAATTTCGTATTTCACGAATCTGGCGTCCTAATTCTTGAAGACATTTTATCTCTTCCGGAGTTAGCTTTATCTCATCCATATTGAATATTTATCTGAATAAAAGTAATTTACTTAGGAATGTTTTTACTAAATGCAGCAATATCGCAATCTAAATGTTTTGCAATCTTTATAAGAGTCAGAAAAGTAGTATCACTTTTACCTGTTTCAATATCACTCAAATGGGACGTATCGACTTCTGTCAGATCTCCCTGAGTCATACCTTTAGAATTTCGTATCTCTTGAATCTGCCTTCCTAATTCTACGAGACATTCATTTTTTCTTTGTTCTTTTTCTTCAACCTTTTCCACAGATACAAAATTAGAGGGACGCTAATTGACGCTATATGGCGTATCTTATATTAAATAGTTAATAAAATATTGCTTTATTTGTTTTTTTATATTTATATTTGTCCCACAGAATTACTGACCGTTGTTAGTAATTAATAGCGTCCACAGATGTTAAAGGGCATAAAACTGGTAATTTTTCTTTTAGCAAGTGGATGTAATCTGTAGAGCTCATGCTATCTTTGCAGTAAGATAGTGTGGGCTCACTTGTACACCGCTTGCGGGTATACCAGTACCTTTGCCCTTGTACACTCAAAAGGTGAGTCCCACGTATTCTATGCTAATATCCTAATGTTTTATTTGATTTAACAATAAAT
>JAJQES010000323.1:2419-2666 GCA_021201565.1 Tannerellaceae bacterium | reverse complement strand
CCTCTTTTTCTGAAATAGCAAAAGCGATTTTCAGTTTCCGGGGCAGGGTAAAAGAATTAGGCTGGGTCAGCAGGAAAGTAGTCAGGTCGGCTGCATGTACAGAAGGGTCAAATACCTCTTCCGCACTAATGCCGGCCCGGATGTCTACCATAATATTCCTGACTGTATTTCCACCACCGCCTTTTGTACCTAATCCGGTTTCCTGTAATGGTTCTAAAATTGCCTTTATTTTATCTAAGGTAATAGT
>JAJQES010000323.1:0-2409 GCA_021201565.1 Tannerellaceae bacterium | reverse complement strand
GTGTAATTGTATTTCCTGACGGGTCGTGATATGCAGAAAAGGTGCATGTACCGCTTTTGCTGTTTCCGTGAGAACGAGCAACTGCTGCGGAGTAATATAGCCTCCTGTACAACGTACACGGACCATATAGGTTCCGTTTCTGCGTTGTTCATAAATTCCCATAGGTACCCGTACCGCTTTGAACCGGGTTTCTTCTACTTTCCCGTTTTTATAATCGGTAATTAATGCATCCATGTACCGGATATCTTCTGTTAGTGTTGCTGGTAGTTTATACATTCTATTCGTTATTCATATTTAATCTGATGCAAAAGTAATTTCCATGGGGTAGGTACCCAATCCCACATATGTGTCATTTATATACCACAAATCTGGTATATAAAATAACGTTTATATGGGATTACCAGCCTACCAGACTCTCCCTAATTTTACATCCGGAAACATGAGATAATACTTACATTAATAACAGATATGGCACAGATAGCGAAAAGCCTGACAGAACTGATAGGAAATACACCCTTACTGGAGCTGTCTAATATAGAAGAAGAGTTAGCTCTGGAGGCAACTA
The DNA here is from genome assembly GCA_021201565.1 of Tannerellaceae bacterium. Classification (GTDB taxonomy): domain Bacteria; phylum Bacteroidota; class Bacteroidia; order Bacteroidales; family Tannerellaceae; genus UBA4116. Next base: position 1,844 of record JAJQES010000323.1, on the reverse strand, counting down.
TTCTGGGAAAACTGGAATATTTAAATCCCCTGCGTAGTGTGAAAGACCGTACGGGATATGCCATGATTGCACAGGCAGAAAAAGACGGATTGATTGATAAGGATACCGTGATTATAGAGCCTACCAGCGGGAACACCGGTATTGCCCTGGCGTATGTAGCTGCCAGCAGAGGATACCGTCTGATCCTGGTCATGCCTGAAACCATGAGTGTGGAAAGGCATATGTTACTGAAAGCCCTGGGTGCTGAAATAGAACTGACCCCAGGTCATGAAGGCATGGAGGGGGCTATAGCAAAAGCACAGGAATTGAAAGAGCAATACCGGAATGCTTTTATCCCCCAGCAATTCAATAATAAAGCAAATCCTGCTATTCACCGCCAGACTACAGCGGAGGAGATCTGGCGTGATACGGACGGGGAAGTTGATATTTTCATAGCGGGTGTAGGAACCGGAGGAACCATTACAGGCGTAGGAGAAGTTCTGAAAAAAAGAAAACCCGGATTGCAGGTCATAGCAGTTGAACCGGCCGGATCACCTGTCCTGTCGGAAGGGAAAGCCGGGCCGCATGCTATTCAGGGAATAGGAGCTGGTTTTGTTCCGGAAGTATTGAATGAATTTATTTTTGATGAAATAGTAACGGTGGAAAATGTAGATGCGTTTGAAACAGCCTATAAGTTATCCTCAAAAGAAGGATTAGTGGTAGGTCTTTCTTCGGGAGCGGCTGTCTATGCTGCCATACAGGTTGCACGCCGTCCTGAGAATAAAGGCAAAAAGATTGTAGTAGTCCTTCCGGATACGGGAGAAAGGTATCTGACCATTATTCCTCCGATATCCTGATAATCAGAGTTTAAAAAAAGCCCGGTATTTTTATTCAAAAACGTACCGGAAAATTATAAAAAACGTACCGGAAAAATGTAAAAAATATACCGGAAAATAATATAAAACATGGCAACAATAAAAGTAAATGGAAAAACACAGGAGATAGAACTCCCTGTTTCTGTATTGGATTTAATCCGGCAAAATGAGGTAAAACAACCTGACATGGTCTCTGTACAGGTTAATGAACAGTTTGTAAACAGAAGTGATTTTTCAACCTGGCAGTTAAAAGAAGGTGATCAGATAGAATTCCTTTATTTTATGGGAGGAGGTAGTTCCCTATGATCGACTTTACCGAAGAACAGATAGAACGTTACAGCCGTCATATCCTTCTGCAGGATGTAGGCGTGGAAGGGCAGGAGAAAATCCTGAAGGCTAAAGTGCTGATTATCGGTGCAGGAGGGTTAGGTGCTCCCATAGCCCTTTATCTGGCTGCGGCAGGAGTAGGAACTATCGGTATAGTAGATGGGGATGTGGTAGACCTTTCTAACCTACAGTGCCAGGTCATTCATTTTACTCCGGATGTGGGACGGCCTAAAGTGGAATCTGCTGCAGAAAAGATAAAACAGATCAATCCGGATGTACATGTAGTCACTTATCCTGAATTTTTTGTGGCATCCAATGCTCTGGATATGATACGGGATTATGATTTTGTCATAGACGGAACGGATAATTTCCCGGTCAAATTTCTTATTAATGATGCCTGTGTACTTGCCGGTAAACCATTTTCCCACGGAGGCATATTACGGTTTGAAGGGCAAACCCTTACGTATGTACCGGGCAGTGCCTGTTACCGTTGTCTTTTTAACGCTCCGCCGCCACCCAATGCCGTACCCACCTGTTCGCAGGCAGGTGTACTGGGAGCTATAGCCGGTATGCTCGGAACTATTCAGGCTGCCGAGGCACTCAAATATATTACCGGAGTGGGGGAGTTGCTTACGGACCGTTTGCTTACTTTCAATGCAAAGA
>JAJQES010000015.1 GCA_021201565.1 Tannerellaceae bacterium | reverse complement strand
CTGTTCCGGACAAATGAAAATAAGTGAAGATATTCTTCCTATTGATGAAATTCCATTGGATTTCGATGTGAAGCATTTTTATTCGGAGGAAAACCAGCATGTAGATATTGATGACGGAGTGAAAGGTTGGCGGTCGGTAAATACCGATACTGTATATAGGGATTCCGGCAAAAAAGAGATACTGGGTGTACAGTATAATATGGGTGGTTGGAATGTAGATGAGAAACTGGCTGTACTGGGCGATGTTTATTTTTGTCCTTTGCATATGATGGTTAATGAAAATGATCAGTTTATCGCTTTATGTGGGGTACACAATTCTATTGGTACCACTGATTACAGGAATATTTTGCATGCAATGGTCGAAAAATATGGGGATCCCGATGATTATACCGAGCAGGAAAGAATACATTTTAGGGATGGGAAAGCTATACAATTTTATACAACGTGGCAATTGGATGGAAAAATATTAATTGTTTCCATGCGAGGTGTCGTGGATCATCTGGACGATGAAAATTACACAAATCTGATCATCGCATTCCTTGTTAAAAATGAATATAGAAAAGTATTGAAAGGTAGATTGAACACAGGTCACTGGATGCGTTTGGAATATAAATAGTAAATATCTATTTTTCAAACTCCTTATACAAATCTTTTAGTTCCTCCGGGGCTTTTTGGTAATTCCGGTTTAGGAAACTTCTTACTATCAAAAGATAAATGATTATTCCATGCGAATGTTCCCATAAAAAATAAGCAACGGATAGAATTATTAAAGCACCCAAATCGATGATTTTCAGTTCTGTTTTTTGACCTTTAAAGAAAAGCATCTATGATAAGAAAATTTTAAAGAATTAAAACTGTCCGCTCCGTATCCGGCTCAGGGATTCCGGAGTCATTAACAGGTACGAGGCAATATGGTTCACGGATGCCCGTTTCGCAGCTTCGGGGTATTCTCTTGTAAATCGTTCGTATCGCTCTTTGACTGTCTCGAAACGCCATGAATCGGCTTTTTCCTGGGATATGATCAGGAACTCTTCCAGCATTTTGCTTTTAAAAGCCGCAATCCGGGGACGAACGAAAGCGAGTTCGGTTAGTTTCCGGTAGTCCATGGCATATATAATACAGTCTTCAATAGCTTCTATCATTAAGTGAGTGGCTACCTGTTTGAATAAGCTTACCAGGCAACAACAGAAATATCCTTCACACGTGAAATGCTCTGTAATATCTCTACCGTTTTTATAATAAAACTGTCGTAACATACCGGAATATACAAAGTTTGCGGAGCGGGATATCTGCCCTTCGGCAAGTATTAATTCCCCTTTTTTTGCCTCTTTGCGTTCCAGCAACTTTGCCAGCTCCACTTGTTCTTCTACAGGAAGATCACCATATTGGTTGCATATCAATTTTGCTATTTCCAGTTCACTGACCATGTTTATATCGAAAAGAAAATCTACATACAAAAATAGGATATAAATCCGTACATACGATTTTCTGATATAGATCATTTTTTCCCTTTCCGGGATGGAGTAATTTTGAATGTTTAAAATAGAAAAGCAAATAACGATGAAACAGGTCTTAGTGGATATGGACGGAGTGCTGGCTGATGTATACGCTCAGTTTATCCGTTTGGAGAAAGAAAAAACCGGAACTATTTTATCTCCGGAATCCCTTATAGGAAAGAAAGAAGCCCATGCATTTCCCCATTACGAAACGCATGTAACTTCCTCCGGCTTTTTCAGGACTGCACCCATTATTCCCGGCAGTGTGAAAGGATTGGAATATCTGAATAATAAATACGATGTCCTGATTGTCTCTTCTGCCACGGAATTTCCGGATAGTCTGAAAGAAAAGCTGGACTGGCTGAACGAACATTATCCGTTCATTTCCTGGCAGCAGATGATCTTTTGCGGAAAGAAAGATTCTATCAAAGGCGATATTATGATAGACGATCATCCTAAAAACCTGGATGCCTTTCCCGGCCGCCGTATTATCTTTACCCAACCCCATAATGCACAGGTGGAAAATCCCAGCTACGAACGGGTAAGCACCTGGGAAGAGATTTGTACAATTCTGTAAAAATGAAAGAATAGAACTGGTTCCCCGCGAAGGCGGGGACCGCATAAGAACTACCTGTGTTTATTATAAAAAGATATAAATATAAGAATTTAATAACTCTGCAATCAAGGCGGCAAAGGATATTGCAAACGGATATTTAATTGTTAATTATGGCTAAATAATGGAATAAGATAGAACAAAACCTATTTAATTTACGTCTTATCTTACGAAAGATAATTTTCAAAAATGAGTAGAATTATGAAAAAGTTATTTAGTTATCTTCTGGTGATCCCTGCTTTGGCTGCTTGTCTGGTGAGTTGTGCAGGAGAGAAAACGGATGCCAGAAATTTACAGGGACGCTGGACTATTAGTGAGGTAGATGGAGATAAGGTTACAACTGATCGGCCTGCCTTTATGGAGTTTAACATGACGGATATGAGACTTCATGGAAATGCAGGATGCAATACCTTCAACTCCAATATCCGTTTGGACGATAAAGATGCTTCTAAAATATCCATCAACCCGGCTGTTTCCACAATGATGGCCTGTCCGGATATGGATACGGAAAATAAGATTCTGAAAGCCATTGAATCTGTTTCTGAAGTGAAAAAGGATAAAGATTCAAATAAAATGTTATTGACTAATAGTGTCGGTAAGACTTTATTTGTTCTAACTAAAAATTAAAACGATATGATCAAAAAAGTAGGATTTGTATGTTTGGTTGCATTAATGGTGCTGGGAATGAGTAGTTGTGGTAGTTCAAAGAAAGCCCCTGCGGCTACTTACTCCGATTTGAGTGGTGAGTGGCAGGTCACTGAAATGAATGGCCGTACGCTGAACCCCACAGAGACCGGACAAACATTTGTCTTTGATACATCGATGAATACGGTCTCCGGGAATGCAGGTTGTAACCGTTTCTCCGGACGGGTAGAATATAATCCTTCCCAACGGAATATTATTCGTATGTTGCAGGTTGCAAGTACACGGATGGCTTGCCTGGATGAAGAAAAGAATGCATTGGAAAATGAATTCCTTAAAAATCTGGATAAAGTAGTCCGTTTTGAATCGTTGTCTCAGGAAGGTCCTGTTCGCACAGTCGCTCTGTATGGCATAGATAATACTCGTTTGTTTGTGATCAATAAGAATCTATTGCGTTAAATCAAACAGATCTTATATTCTACATTAAACAGGGAGATAAAGAGACGCGGAATTTATTTATTTTCCGTATTTCTTTGTCTCCCTGTTTGTCAAGTGTAAAAATAGCATTGGAAGAGTAAGTTACTATCCAAAAGAAATCTATACTCTCTTCCAACCCGGTTCTAAGACTATTTTGGATTCCCCGGGATTAATTCCGGCGGATTATTAACTGATCACCTGGTCGTTCTAAGCAAGCCACTACTGGAAAATGAACAATAGTTTTACCGGCATGTGTTTAAAAGCAGAGTTTCACGACTTCCCCGTAGGCCGGAATATGGGAAAAGGCTGCTTCCATAGCATATTCCTGTGCATAGACCCGTGCACATGTGATGACTCCTCCATGGGCAAAAACGATAACCTGTCCGGCTCTCGAATTCCGGATCTGTTCCATAAAGGCACAGACCCGGTTATATTGATCGGTAAAAGATTCTCCTCCCGGTAGGCGGAAGTGTAACCAATCTGCAAACCATTGTTCACAACGGGAATCACCTGACAGCTCCTGGAAGGAACGCATTTCCCATTCTCCGAAATTCAACTCTTTTAGCCGGTCGTCTGGTATAGCAGCGGTATAGCCGCAATACCGGCATAACCGGGTACACCGGCTGAGAGGGCTGGTATAAACTGCATCCGGAGTGAGAGAACTTAACATCTCTTTTACTTTTTCCGCCTCTTCTTCAAATGTCTCTTTTAATCCTACATCTGTCTGCCCGTACATATATCCCGGGGGAACATCTACGGCGGTATGTCTTATAAAATAGAATTCCATATAGTTTATAATAAATGATATACAATAGTTGCGCCCAGATAGAAACTAACTTCACATAATAAAAAGATGGCTCCACAACAGTCTCCGGTGTATCCTCCCAACCGTTTCCGGAGAAAAGCGGTCATCCATAGAAACATCCCTGCCGGAAAAAGGACTGCCCACAGGTAGTCAGGTGCCGGTAACCATGCTAACGGGAACAATCCGCAAGCCAGGCAAAGGAGGATCTCTCCAACCGTCATCCGGCTATATACGGTTTTATTTTTCGCTTCCCCTTCTTCCCGTGCGTATGGCAACACATTAATGGTCTGGGCTGCTATCGCTTTGGAAAGCGGATCGCCTGCCAGAATAACAGCTGCGGCAACCATAGGGGGAAGAGATGAAAGACTCAGGTATAACAATGCACCGTATGCCAGTAAGCCCACCAATGCGTAACTGCCGGTGTGGGAATCTTTCATAATGGCCAGTATCCGCTCCCGGTTGTTTCCTCCGCCAAATCCGTCGAACAGGTCTGCTAACCCATCTTCATGCAGGCATCCTGTTACCAGCAAACGTGTGATCCAAGCAAGGACCAGGGCCACCGGAAAAGGAAGAACCAATAATGCGCCATACAATATCAACACCGCCATACCTGCCGTGATCCATCCGGTCAACGGCCAGAAAACCACCACCTTTTTGAAGTAGTGAGCCGGCACTTCCCCTAATCGCCAGAATGGCAAACGGGTAAAAAAAATAAACGCTGCTAATATCCGTGTCATCAGTCAAAATATTTTGTAACCGAGGCTTGTTGAAAGCTATGCATTTCGTTAATCATCCGTACGGCAGACTCTACCAGCGGATAAGCACAAATCGAGCCGGAGCCTTCTCCAAGGCGCAGGCCCATATCCAGTAAAGGTCGTGCCCCCATCTCATCTAATAACTTTTTGTGCCCGCTTTCATCTCCACAATGACCGAATATACAATAAGAAATCATTTCCGGATAAAGCCGGGAAGCAGCCAGTACGCAGTTTGTCATAATAAATCCGTCAACAAGAATGATCATACCCAATTCTGCCGCCTGTAACATACCACCAACCGCCATCACCATTTCAAAACCACCAAAGGTGCGCATGATCTCCAGGGGGTCCGTGAGGAGACCATGCCGTTCCGCCGCTTGTTTTAATATATTGTATTTATGTTTTACCCCCGCTTCGTTAAGTCCGCTTCCGGCTCCCACACAAGCATTCAAGGACACGCCTGTTAGATAGTGCATCCACATACTGGAAGCAGCCGTATTCCCGATCCCCATTTCTCCGAAACTAATGATGTTACAACCCTCTTCATAACAGGTTTGCACTTCCTCTGCGCCATATTGGATAGCCAGGTCCATCTCCTCCTTTGTCATGGCCGGTTCATACAGGAAATTGCGGGTCCCTTTCCGTATTTTCCGGAAGATAACCGGTAAGTCTTTGGGAAAATCAAAATCAACTCCACTATCTACAATCCGGAGCCGGATGTTATGTTGACGTGCCAGAAAACAGACGCCCGCTCCTCCGTTCAGGAAATTGTATACGACCTGCCGGGTAACCTCTTTGGGTGATTTGCTTACGCCTTCGTCAGCGATCCCATGGTCAGCCGCGAAGATGAGGTTGACTGGTTTCCGGAGTACCGGTGAGAGGGTCTGTTGAACCAGCCCGATCTGCGAGGCCAACTCTTCCAGCCGGCCCAGAGAACCTTTGGGTTTAGTCAGGTTATTAATTTTTTCTTCTATCTGTGGTAGAATAGTTATATCAGGGTGATGGATCCGGAATGTTTTCATGCGTTTATTTTATTTTTACAGGTATCCCACTTACCATTAGGATGACTTCATCTGCCTGTGAAGCAATGTACTGGTTGACCCAGCCCAACAGGTCAGCAAACCGTCGTTGCAAATCGTTCGGGCTGGTACCGCCCAATCCGACTTCATTGGTGACAAAGAGGAAAACCGCATCCTGCCGGACAAAAGTGTCAAACTCTTTTTTGATCGCTTTCAGACAACCATCCACATCCGAATCCAGATCAAAAAAGAAATTGGTAGCCCATAACGTTACACAATCTATAACGGCTACACGGCCGGAAATAGTATGTTTGCTCAGGAATTTGTCTTCTTCCAGATTCGTCCACTCAGTACCCCTGTCAGCCTGGTGGCGTTCAATACGCCTTTTATGTTCTTCGTCCCAGATTCGTGAAGTGGCCAGGTAAACCGGATTCGGTGAGAGGGAAAGAGCGAGCTCCTGCGTATAGGAACTTTTTCCGGATCGTTGTCCGCCGGTTACAAGAATGATTTTTTTCATATAAAATAGAGTATGAGAGTGAGTCCCATTACCATCGCCATCTCTGTATTCCTACATACACGGATGGCCGTGTGCAGGTCTTCGTTTGTGAATGTGTGATCCTCTTCCCCGATATAAGGCTTTTCAACTTCGTTTCCGAAATAAGTATGGGTTCCTCCGAACCGGCAGTTCAGGATCGCTGCCATAGCCGCTTCAGGGTAACCTGCATTCGGACTGGTGTGGCATCTCCCGTACCTTCTGACAAATGAATGTTTTCTCCATGCATTTCCTACCCATAGCATCACCAGAGCAGTCAGGCGGGCCGGTACATAATTGGCGGCATCATCCAGTCTGGCAGCTACTTTACCGAACTCTTCATACCGTTGATTCCGGTAACCGATCATTGAGTCAAAAGTATTAATTACTTTATAAGCCAACATACCGGGTAATCCTAATAAAGCAAACCAAAACATTGGAGCAATCACCCCGTCACTCAGGTTTTCGGCCAGTGATTCGATGGCAGCCGTACGGATTTCCTGTGGAGTAAGTGTTGAGGTATCCCTGCCTACGATCCGGGAAAGTTGCTTTCGCCCTTCCTCCGGGCTCCGGTTTACAGCCGCAAATACTCCTTTCACTTCCTTGCTCAGGGTTTTGCCTGCCAGACAATAGAACACTCCTATGGCAGAAACAGCGTAGGCTATATAAACATTGAATTTTTTTAGTTCCTTTAACCCGAAGGCAAACAGCAGATAGGTGAGAAGTACGAACAGGAGAGTAAAAAGCGCTCCTTTTAGAAAGCGGTGGTTGTTTTTGTTCAGGTATTTTTCTCCGGTAGCGATCACTTTTCCAATCGTGACTACCGGATGCCAGATATTTTCCGGATCGCCAAAGATCCTGTCCAGTATCCAACCCGGGAAAAGAGAAGAAATGTTTATCCAGTGTAAAGAGAAATAAGTCATACTATACCTAAAAGAAAGAACCCCCTCCGCCCCAAAGGGGGCGGAGGGGGTTGCCAGATTACTTCTTCATTGCTTCCGCGATCAGGCCGGAGATTTCTTCCGCCAGTTCGGGGTTGTCATTCATCAGTTGCTTGGCAGCGTCGCGTCCCTGACCCAGCTTGGTCTCCCCATAACTGAACCATGAACCACTCTTTTTCACGATGCCGTGTTCAACTCCCAGGTCAATGATCTCACCGGAACGGGAGATACCTTCACCGAACATAATGTCAAATTCAGCTTTACGGAAAGGAGGAGACACTTTATTCTTCACCACTTTCACACGGACCTGGTTCCCTTTGATTTCATCCCCGTCTTTTAGTTTACCGATAGAACGGATATCCAGCCGTACGGAAGAATAAAACTTCAGGGCATTTCCACCGGTTGTTGTTTCCGGATTCCCGAACATCACACCGATCTTGTCACGCAACTGGTTGATAAAGATACAGGTGGTATTTGTTTTATTAATAGCCGCAGTCAGTTTACGTAAAGCCTGTGACATCAACCGGGCCTGTAACCCCATTTTGCTTTCACCCATATCCCCTTCCAACTCCGCTTTTGGAGTCAGGGCAGCTACTGAGTCAATCACGATGATATCAATTGCAGAAGAACGGATCAGTTGTTCTGCGATTTCCAGCGCCTGTTCTCCACAGTCTGGTTGAGAGATCCATAAATTGTCGATATCTACTCCTAAAGACGCTGCATAGAAGCGGTCAAATGCATGTTCCGCATCAATAAAGGCCGCGATACCCCCCATTTTCTGGGCTTCTGCGATCGCATGGATGGCCAGCGTTGTTTTCCCGGATGATTCCGGTCCGTAAATTTCGATTACACGGCCTCTCGGAAAACCACCTACTCCGAGTGCCGCATTTAATCCGATTGAACCGGTAGGAATAACTTCGACATTCTCCACTACTTCGTCTCCCATTTTCATGATAGAGCCTTTTCCGAAGTTTTTCTCGATCTTATCCGTTGCGGCACGGAGGGCTTTCAGCTTATCCGGATTAACACCGGGACCGAATATCTCCATTTCTTGTTCTTTGTTTTCTTTCGCCATTTTGTTAATTGTTTAAAATCTGATTCGCATGGTCTTTGGTTTTCACCTCTTTCGGGGTGATGATCTTCTCAACGATCCCCTCTTCATTAATGATAAAGGTGGTACGGTTCGTGCCCATGTATTTACGTCCGTACATGCTTTTCTCCGCCCACACTCCAAACGTCTGTTGCAGTGTGGTATCGGTATCCGCGATGAGGGTAAAGGGGAGTTCCTGTTTGCTGATAAATCCCTGGTGTGACTTCGCGCTGTCTTTGCTGACACCTACGACCTCATACCCGGCAGCCTGTAACTCTTCATATCCATCCCGCAGGCTACATGCCTGAGCGGTACATCCGCTCGTATTATCTTTCGGATAAAAATAAAGAACCAACTTTTTCCCTTTGTAATCGCTCACACGGATCTCATTTCCGTTCTGGTCAGTACCCAGTATCTCCGGGACTTTGTCTCCTATTTGTATAGCCATTGGTATAACGGGTTAAAATTCAAGGTCTGTGTTAAACAGTTCATGCCAGGGCAATCCCTGTTCGTTCAACTCTTTCATGAACGGGTCCGGATTGAACTCTTCTACATTGAATACTCCCGGTTTTTTCCAGAGACCCTGCATAAACAGTTTGGCCCCGATCATAGCCGGAACACCTGTTGTATAGCTGACGGCCTGCGCCCCTGTTTCTTTATAGGCGGCCTCATGGCTACAGTTGTTATATACATAGTACGTTAATTCTTTGCCGTCTTTCAGACCACGGATACGGCATCCGATAGAGGTCTCGCCTGTATAGTTTTCGCCCAGATCACCCGGATTCGGCAATACCGCTTTTAAGAATTGAATCGGAACAATCTCTACCCCATTATACATAATTGGGTCAATACGCGACATACCGATATTCTGGATCACCCGTAAATGGGTCAGGTATTCCTGTCCGAACGTCATCCAGAAACGGGCACGTTTAATAGTCGGGAAGTTCTTTACCAGACTCTCCAGCTCCTCGTGATACATCAGGTACGATTCGCGTGGTCCTATATGAGGATAATTCAATGGCTTATGAACAGTTAACGGATCCGTTTCCTTCCATTCCCCATCCTCATAGTATTTACCCCGTTGAGTAATCTCACGGATATTGATTTCCGGATTGAAATTAGTCGCGAACGCTTTATGGTGGTCACCGGCATTACAGTCCACAATATCCAGATACCGGATTTCATCGAAGTAATGTTTGGCGGCATACGCTGTGAATACTCCGGTTACGCCCGGATCAAATCCACACCCCAGGATAGCCGTCAGTCCGGCTTCTTTAAACCGTTCCTGGTATGCCCATTGCCAGCTGTATTCATATTTTGCTTCATCCAGTGGCTCGTAGTTAGCCGTATCCAGATAACTTACCCCATATTCCAGGCAAGCGTCCATAATGGTAAGATCCTGATAAGGTAAAGCCAGGTTTACTACAAGGTCCGGTTTAAAAGACTCAAACAATGCCACGAGTTCAGGTACATTATCCGCATTTACCTGTGCGGTTTGTACTTTTACGTTTTTGATATCGGCCGCGATTGCGTCACATTTACTTTTCGTCCGGCTTGCAACCATGATATCCGTAAAGACATCGGCGTTCATTGCTATTTTTTTAACAGCAACGGTGCTTACGCCACCCGCACCAATAACTAAAATTCTTCCCATTTAACAAATAGAGTTAATCTTGTTATAACTATAGTTTTGAAGGTTTTATAAAGAGTAACAAAGATAATGAAAATCTTTGGATTTTAGAAGGGAAAACAACGTTAATAGAGGTCAAAAACGCCTCGTTTTTACCATCCTCCTTTGGATACATACCAACACTTTTTCCCTTCCGGGATGGAACTGATTTCCATTTCATAATCAAACGAAATACGCCAGGCGACCCGGTCGACTACGGCTACCGGTTTTTTCCGGATAAATAGTGTATCATTCCGGACTGCTTCATAGGCCGGATTTTCAAAGGTAAGGAAATCTTCGGGGCACCAATCCCCACCTGAATTTTTCCAGTGCAGCCGGAGCCCGGGAAGTTTAGAAGGAGGAATCGTGGTAACGGCTTCAACCGCTTTGTTCAGGAGCACCGGATGAGTATCCAGATACCAGATACTACCTGTAACCAGGCAGAATACAAACATAAACCGTAGAATCTTTTTGTTAATCATTGCGTTTCATCTGATTTAAAAACAGACGGATAAAGATAAACGTTTTATACTGAATAACGAAAAGTGAATAACGGAATATTCCCGGTCTTGTTTGGAAGATAATTTTAAAGGTGTTGATTGGTATATATTTTTTACAGCTCGCAGCTCTATCTTCCCTCCCTTATGTTTTATCAATACTGACGAATCTATTAACTTCTCTATAAGTCCCTCCGGGACTTAAAACCTGTGATTTAACAGGCGTACCCCTGAGAATGAAGGGTTGGAAATCCGGTAGAGTAGTATAGGTACTTTTCACTCCTAAGGCACAACGTACCGGATGACTACTAACAGCCGTAGGGAGTGATAACTACTTTTCTTATCTTTGTAAGATGAAACTGACGGCAGAGGTTAAAACGTTTATTCAACAACATATTCAGGAGGACCCGCGGGACTTGTTGCTGAGGGCTTCACGGTATCCGGCACTAAATATGCGGTTTGTAGCGGAACAGATTGCGGCCCGCAGGCAAATCCGGGACAAACTTCCCGGGTGGTATCTGAATCCGGATCTGTTGTTTCCTTCTAAATTGTCTGCCGAACAATCTTCTTCCGAACAGACGGCTTGTTATAAACAACGGCTGATCGAACCGGATTGGATAGGTTGTGACCTGACGGGAGGACTGGGTATTGACAGCTGGTTTCTTTCCCAAAAAGCCCGGCAGATGATCTATATAGAGCGCTATCCGGAATATTGCGAGGCGGCTATCCACAACTTTGGTGTACTGGGGGTGACTAATATTCGTGTTGTTCATAGTGATGCTGTGGAGTGGGTGGCTTCTCTTCCGGCGGGTGAAGCCGATTTCTTTTTTATTGATCCGGCGCGCCGGGGAGAGGGAAATAAACGAACGTATGCGTTAACCGATTGTGAACCTGATCTGACTCAATTGGTTCCTCTCCTGTTTGAGAAGGGGGATACTGTCATTGCAAAACTCTCTCCCATGGCGGATTTACACCAGACCTGGCAGTTATTGCCGGTCATAACAGCTATTCATGTACTTTCTGTCCGGAATGAATGCAAAGAATTGCTGTTGGTGCTGAAAAAAGAAGGGAACGGGACAGAGCCCCTGATTACCTGCTGGAATGTGCGTAGTGACGGAACAGAGGAAGAGTTTTGTTTTACATTCCGGGAAGAAGAAGCATTGACTCTTTCTTTTGCCGGAGCGGTTCAGTCGTATCTGTATGAACCGAACGCCTCTTTGTTAAAAGCCGGTGCATTTAAGTCACTGACCCGGCTGGGAGTTCAGAAACTTCATCCCAGCAGCCACCTCTATACAGCTTCTGCAAAGGACGATGATTTTCCCGGGAGATGTTTTAGAGTAGAGGAGATTCTTCCTTTTAAAGGGAAAGAGATCAAAAAGATTGCACAGACGATCCCACAGGCAAACATCACTGTACGGAACTTTCCCCTTTCGGTGGAAGAGTTACGAAAACGTACCCGGATAAAAGAAGGAGGCGATGTGTACCTGTTCGCTACCACGCTGGCGGATGGAGAAAAGGTGTTTATCCGTTGCCGGAAAGAATAGAGACAGGGACCTCTCAAGAACAATCCGGGTAGGAACTACCTTTTTTCTATGCAGTATTTATCCGTTTTTCAATAACTTTTTATATCTTTAGCCATATCAGGCAGAGCGCACAATCACAAATGTGCGACCGGCTAACCGCGATTGTGCGGTCGCACATCCGCGGTTGTTCACCCGCACACCCACAGGTGTGCGAAAAGACAGATAGAGGGAAGTACTTAAAAACAGAAAGGCTTCCGGTTAAAGATTGCTTATTCCTTCCTTAGTTTGTGCAGGGAATAAACAGCCGGAACGGTAAAAAACGTGTAAAACTATAAATCTATTGCGTATGCCAGCTTATTACAAATTTGTCAGGAAACCGGCTCCGGGAGTAGACCCAAACCAGCAGCCGCTTTCAGTTCGTTTTGTCCCTAACGAAGTATTGGAAAAAGAAGAGATGTATGAACAGGCTGCCCGGATGGGAGGATATTCCACTGCGCAGGTTGTTGGAATGGTGAAGTTATTGCAAAATTTGCTTGTTTTTAACCTGTCGAGAGGTTCTCAGGTTTCCCTGGAAGGAGTAGGTACATTTTCATTATCTGTCTCCTGTCCTCCGGTAACGGATGAAAAAGAGATCCGGAGCGAATCCATTTCATTTAAAGACGTCACGTTCCGTTCTTCGCCGGAGTTACGTAAGAAACTGGTTTCTACACAGTTTTTTAAGAAAGAGGATACTACTATTCAACGAATGTATCTTCCGGAGGAGCGCCGGGAATATTTCCTCGGCTATCTCCAAACCCATGACCTGTTTACCCGTAAAGACTATATGAAGTTGTACGGATGTTCTAAAATGACTGCTCTCAATGATCTGAAAAAATACATCCGGGAGGGGCTGATTGAACGGACGCAGTATGGAAATGCTTCTGTTTACAGGAAAAAGAAGGACTTATAGAGGTGTATTTACAAAAACAACATAATGATTAGCTGGGCGGTAATGACCCGCAGGAACATCGAAAGGGGATAAACAGTTGCATACGACACAGAAGGTTCATCCCCTTCTACTGTTGTATTGGCAAAATTGAGTGCCATCGGGTTGGCCATACTGCCGCATAACATACCTACGTTGTGGGCATAATCGAGTTTAAACAGGTATTTCGCAATGAAACCGACCAATAACACCGGTACCATCGTGAGCAGGAACCCTAACCCGATCCACAGGAGTCCTTCCCCGCGGAAAACTGTTTCAAAGAAATGAGCACCTGCATCCACGCCAAGCCCGGCCAGATAGATCACGATTCCTAATTGCCGTAACATCAGGTTGGCACTTTGAGTGGTATAAGTGGTGATGTGTAACTGAGGGCCGAAAGCACCTACCAGAATGCCCACAATAATAGGGCCCCCGGCTATTCCTAAGCGGATCGGAGTAGTCATACCGGGAAAGGCAATAGGGAGGGTTCCTAATAAAACGCCGAATAAGATTCCCAGAAAGATGGCTACCTGATTCGGACTGGTCAGTAATTTGGCTTCATCACCCAATATTTTGATTACGTTTTTTACAGCCGTTGCTTCTCCTACAATGGTGAGGCGGTCACCTATCTGGAGCCGGAGTTTAGGAGAGGCCACCAGTTCAATGCCGGCACGGTTGATCCGGGTAATGTTGATGCCATATAAATTGCGTAACCGGAGGGAACCGAGTCTGACTCCGTTGATCTTGCTTTGGGTCACTACCACACGGCGGGAGATCAGGTTGGAGTCTATGGCATTCCAGTCTATATCTTCTTTATTCCAGTCCACATTTTCCTGGATTCCGAACAGGGCTTTGATCTCGTTGATATCTTTTTTCGCAGAGATGATCAGGAGATGGTCCCCCTCTTCCAGGACAGAATCGGAGGCAGGGATCGATACTTTGCCATCCCGCCAGATCCGGGAAATGACAAATTGCTTTCCGGTCAGTTTCATGATTTCCTGGATTGTTTTATGATAAATCCCGGGATTTCCGACCTGAAATTCGGATACATTCGGCCTGGTTTCCTGGTTTTCCGGAGGAGTCAGGCCGGAGGAGGAAAGTTTACGTAACAGGATAATCGCGAAAATCACTCCCATCACCCCTAAGGGGTAGGCGACAGCACAGGCCAGTGCCATATCTGATACTTCTTTGGTACTGCCCGGCCGGAGTTGCAACAGCGCTTGCTGGGCGGCTCCCAGTACAGGGGTGTTGGTGACGGCCCCGGATAAGAGTCCCACCATATTGGGTAAGGAAACGTGGGTTGTCCAATGTAAGACCAAAGTCAGCAACAGACCGGTGAAAATCACACCTGTAGCCATAAGGTTTAACTGGATTCCCTCTTTTTTAAAAGAAGAAAAGAATCCGGGTCCCACCTGTAATCCCAGGGTATATACAAACAGGATCAGCCCGAAATTCTGGCTGAGGGTGAGCATGTCCCGGTCAAGGACAATCCCGAAGTGCCCTACAATGATCCCGGTAAAAAATACGAAGGTAATACCTAAAGAGACTCCAAATAATTTTAGTTTCCCCAGACGAAGCCCGATGGCAGCAACCATTGAGATCACGACAATGGTTTGTATCGCACTTGGCTCCATAAAAGCCTCCTGTAGCCAGCTCATATATTCAGCGTTATTTTATTGCAACAAATATACATAATTCTATTAGTAAAACAGAAAGAGGCCGGTTTGTTCTCCTGAGAATATTTTTGTTTGTATATTGAATAGAAAATGGAGCGCTATTAATTATTTGAGTTTCTCTAAAATATAACTGATGTTGTATTTATGAAATTCATCGGAGTGAACGTCTAACGTGTAAAGTGTTCCGTTTTTCAAATCAATATCGAAGGAGGTAATAAAATGGGATAATTCCAGATTGGCCAAAGGTTCACCTTCCCAATTGAATAAAAGGATGGAGGGTCGTTTTTTTCTTCCAGTCTGAAATGTTTTCTCATCTTCATCTATTTGTACTACACCCCAGAAATCTGAAAATATACGCACATCTGAGTATGTATAGATTCTATTCCATATTTTTTTGTTCTGTATTTTATGAATGTTATCTAATTTATCTCCAATACAAATTGTTTTGCTAAAAGTTCCGTCTAATGAGTAAGTATTTATATAATTCAGTCCTATTGGCATTTCAACAAATCTTTTATTATCCATATTCATTTTTGTAATGGTGGATAGAATGTTAATATCCTCACCGGTTTTTATAGATGCTTCGTTTAATTTCTGTAATATAGGAGGTATTATTATTTCCCCGGAACAATGATTTGTTATGTATCTTATTTGTTGAGTATAATTGTCATTGAATTTTTTACAAAAAATGGATGTACTATCTATTACAACTGAATTGAATAAGAAATGTGGTAATGACTCATTTATACTGGATATATGTAAATCACCGGTTGTTAGCGATTCGTCAATATTTAGTTTTAAGAGTCTTCCTTTCTGAGAATCGTAAATGTTAGCAAATAGAATATCTTTTTCTTTAAATATATTCGTATTGTAACTTACGTCTGGAGATTGAGTAAACTCAAACGGACCATCCCCTTGTTTTAAAAGTTTACCTATATAGTTATAATCAGGTAAACTTATAAATGACCATAATCCTTCCCTGTCAACAGTGGATAAAATTAATAGAGAATCATAAATGATAAAACTCTTAATTCCAATAATATCTATCTCCGGCTCAATTTTATCATTGAGTGAAAACGTCTGAGGGAAAGAGGTGATAAATTCTACTTCATTTAATATCATATAATTGGAGGGAGATGAGGAGTCGTCATCACAACTAATAAATAATGAGATAACAGAAAAAAGAATTATGGGAAAAGTGTATTTTTTATTCATAAATAGATATTTAATAATCAATTCTTTTCAAAGATAAAAAAGGAGGCTATAACTAATTCTCT
>JAJQES010000208.1 GCA_021201565.1 Tannerellaceae bacterium | reverse complement strand
GAATTGGGACAAAACATGAATCTTATATATTAAGGATTTGTTTTTGTTAAACTAACGAATTAGCCTTATGGAAAATCTTATTGTTTTCAGACGCTTGTTTATTGGAGCTGTCTTTTTAGTGTTTATGGATTGTAACAGAGGACAAGATAAATCCGTAGATAGTGAGATCTGGATAGTAGATGTCACTAAAAATTATCCTATACAGGGAATTGATCTGGAAGATATTGCAGAGATAGAATATATTTGTCCCCAAACAGATGAAAATTTTCTTTATAAGTATGCGCCTCGTTGTATAACTGATGAGTATGTAGTTTTCTATGATAACCGTGGAGGAAATGTCGTGACTTTTGACAGGGAAGGAAATCCTGTTTTAAGGTTTAATAAAAAAGGAGGAGGACCGGGAGAGTACTCGGCAATCTTTGATTTATTTTATGATTCGGACAGGTGTGAATATTTTTTACTGGACTATGAGAAAATACAGGTAGATTCCAGAGAAGGGGAATTCAGGAGAAGATTATCTCTGAAAAAGGGAGTGATTCTTTTAGATATGGTCGATTATGATGATAATACAATTTTGTGTTATGATCAGTTTGACAATTTTGGGTCCTCTTTCATTTTCCTATCCAAAGAAAACGGAGAAATCCTGGACCGTGTTTCGATTCCGTATGAGAAAAAACTGGATATGGATCTATCTGTTACTCATGAAGATGGGACAGTTAGTCTGGTGAGTGTTGAAAAAAGTAATATGGTAGCTCATAAAGATGGTTATTTATTGACGGACCACTCTAATGACACCATTTATCTTTACCGCCCGGATGGAATCTTAAAACCGGTTATGAGCCGGACTCCTCCTGTGCAGGGGATGGATCCGGTTATTTATGTAAATGGTTTTGTAGAGACAAACCAATATCTATTTCTGAAATCTATTGTACGTGAGTTTGATTGGGATACCCGGCAGGGTTTGTCTTCTACTGCTCTGATGTTGGATAAAGAAACAGGAAAGATAAGCCGTCATGTGGCTTTTATGAATGAGTGGAAAGGAAAAGATTTTGTTATTTGTCCGGAGTTGTTGAGCGCTACTAACCGGGGAGATGTAGGATGTATTCAACTGTCATTAGAAAGTTTACAATACTCGCTGGAAAAAGGATTGTTGAGTGGGAAATTGAAAGAACTGGTCGAGGAGTTGGATGAAGATGGAAATGATGTGATTATGTTATTACACTTTAAGAAATAATATTTTTTTATTCCCCGGACGGAGCCGGGGAACAGAATTAACTTAATTTATTCTTCATCAGCAAACATCGGGTCCCATGCGGGAAGGCGAATGGAAGTTTGTTTTAATACTTCTTTGACCTGATCTGTGATGTATTGTTTTTCGACTACAAGACGGAACATATATTCATTAAACCATTCGTCAGTCATGATCAGATGGCCATTGTTGGCTCCCGGCCCCCAACTGTTTTCTACTTTCCATTTTTTAGGTATTCCGTTTTCGTCCAGGTCTACAGCCATCAGTGTCATGGCATGAGAGGAACCACTGCTGAATGTTTGAATGCGCTGTTTTTTGTCCATCCCGAATGGTGTTCCCATTAATGATTCATAATCATAGTAGTTGACATCTAATAAGCCCCGGGTACGGTCGAAGAATTTACCCACATCACAGGAAAAATACATCATGGTACTGTCTTTAATGGATGCGATGGCCATTTTTTTTATATCTTCCACCGGCAGATTTACATACGTCCAGTTTTTTCCGTCATACATATGGCGGTCATAATCTATCTCGTATAATTTATAATATTCACGCGTAGGATCATTCATTAACATGATGTAATTATTTTTCAGGTCGGCGCCGATAAATTCCTGATAGAATGACTGAGGTGTATACTCTTTGGTATGGACCGGATTTCCTTTTGCATCTTTAAGTGTCCAGGTAAATTGTGTGGGAGGTTCACCCAGGTTTAATACTAACATTCGGTAGATGGTACCCAGCATATCGGTTTTGTTTTTTTCGAGTTGATTTACTTTGATACCTTTAGCAGCCTGTTCCCGTAAAGTCAATCCAAATTCCTTTAGTTTCAGCGCGATCAGATTAGCCATCTGGCGGGTATTTTCACTGCTGTTGGTTTCTGCCATTACATCTGCCGGAACAACTCCATACTTCGTAAGGATATCGGCCACTCCTGTAAATTGTCCACCGTCACTTAATGGATTCTTAAAGAGCCATTCCACCATTTTATCATCCAATGGTTTTTCCCGGGTGTCAATAATACCCTGTAAAAACAGATTGGCTTTTTCCAATTGATCCCAAAAGAAAGGATAGGAATGGGAGAACTGGAAATCATTCAGATTATGTTTTGTGATGATATCCGCCCGGAATATATTCAGGCCGGTAAATAGCCAGCAGCGTCCGGATGATTTCTGGTTGGTGATTCCTTTGCTTTTAACCTGATGAGAAAAATAAGTATCGAAATGATTCATATTATCCAGGTTCACTGCCAGGCGATTGATATCGTTATTGGTAATCGCATTCCGGATGGCACGGTCGGCTGGCGTGTTTTCGTATGCTTTTTGTATTTCCTGTAATTGTTGAGAGGTGATCCCTCCTTTACCGGTCTGAGCGTGTAGGGGTAGTAATAAGGTAACTCCCAATACTGCCAGATACAGATT
>JAJQES010000508.1 GCA_021201565.1 Tannerellaceae bacterium | reverse complement strand
CCGCCGGGCTGCTGATTGATGTCCCATTTTGATTAACGTTTCAATTGACATGGATGCATCCCGTATCCAGCAAAAACGGTAATCCCAGTTCCGGGTTTCGCCGATTGTTTCCGGAATACTGGTCGTCAGGGCTGCCAGAACAGCACCTGTTTCCTGGTAGGACATCAGTTTTAGAATCAACAGGCTACGTATGATCGCATCATTATATTGCAGGAATTTCCGGGAGCGGTTACTCCAATTCAGCCAGTACACTTTTGTCCGTTCGTATTCCAGATGCACCCGTTCAATATCGATGTTAATAAGTTTCTGGTTGTAAGAGAGTAACATATATTCATCTTTTTCAAGGATTACTTCTTTACTTTCCAGTATCGTATCAAACTCCAGACTGGAATAAAGATAGAAGTTATTACTTTCATTGGCAACCGAGTGAGTTTTAATAAAATGAGTATATGGTTGGTGAACAGGACTTTCCCGGGCATAATTCAGGATGGGATCATAGAGAATCCTGAACCGGGGTTTGCCGGAACGGAACCGGATATACCTGTATATTTCCGAAGGGATAAAATAGGTGTCTTCTGCCGTCCGGTAACGGGGCATAAAGTCAATGACTTCAAAACTACCTTCGGGTGATATAAACTGAGTCGACAGTATATTTGTATAGGGAAGGTATTGCTGTACGATTTCATAGTCTTTGCTTACTTTGAAAGAAAAACTTCCTCCTTTTTTCTCATCAAGTATTTTTGAGAATATGGAAGCCGAATCAAAATTCGGAAAGCATAGCCAGTCAAGGCTACCACGTCGTGAGATAAGGGCAGCTGTTTTGCAATTACCAATTACTCCATAACTTAAATCCTGCATATCTATCTTATTGAACTAAAAGCAACTTTGGTATGTTTTATTTCATATGATCTGCCTAAATTAATATGCTTTATACGTATGAAATTAATTATCATATCTAACAGACTACCGTTGAAAATTGTTGAAGAAGACAATCAGTACAAAGTTGTGGCCAGTGATGGTGGATTGGCGACCGGACTCAACTCATTGCAGACTTTGCATGAAAGGCATTGGATTGGCTGGCCGGGTATGTATCTGGAAGATGGAGAGGAGAAGCAGCAGATTGATGCTGAAATGTTGAAGCAGAATTTTCATCCTGTTTACCTGACACCGGAGCAGATAGAAAATTACTATGAAGGATATAGTAACAGTGTCTTATGGCCTTTGTGCCATTACTTCTCGACTTATATGCGGTATGAACCGGTCTATTGGGATGCGTATAAAGAGGTCAATAAACTGTTTTGTGATGAAGCCTGCCGTATCATTGAACCGGGAGATATTGTCTGGGTACATGATTACCAGCTGATGTTATTACCTGCTATGATCCGTGAGTGTGTCCGGGATATTAGTATTGGTTATTTCCTTCATATTCCTTTTCCTTCCTATGAATTATTCCGCTCGTTGCCTGAACGGGCCGATTTGTTGAATGGATTGTTAGGGGCTGATCTGGTGGGATTTCACACACATAGTTATATGCGCCATTTTATCAGTGCTGTGTACCGTGTCCTGAAGTACGATTGTACCCTGGATGAAATACAACTGGATAGCCGTGTGGTAGATGTGGATGCTTTTCCGATGGGTATCAACTACCGCCTTTATTATGATTCCAGTTTAAAACCGGCCATTAAAAAGCAGATACGCGAACTAAAAAGTAACTTTGGGGAGGGTAAGATTATTCTTTCGGTTGACCGTCTGGATTACAGCAAAGGTATTCTGATACGGTTGGATAGTTACAGGCAATTTCTGGAACATCATCCTGAATGGCACGGCAAAGTTTCGCTGGTAATGATTGTCTCTCCTTCCCGTGATAAGGTGGAGATGTATGCGGAGTTAAAAGATCAGATTGACCAGATGGTGGGATCCCTGAATGGAAAATACTCTTCCAGCCAGTGGACACCGGTTCATTATTTCTACCGCGGATTTGATTTTGAAGAAGTAACGGCTATCTATCACATTGCTGATGTGGCGTTAGTCACTCCTTTACGAGATGGTATGAATCTGGTGGCAAAAGAATATCTGGCAGCTAAACGGAATAAGCCTGGTGTGCTGATCCTGAGTGAAATGGCAGGTGCTTCCAATGAATTATATGATGCCATCATTGTAAATCCAACCGATATTAAACAGGTGGAGAATGCTATTCTGGAAGCGCTCAAAATGCCTGTTGCCGAACAGAAGAAACATCTGAAAGCTATGCAGGAAATCATTTCGGTGCAGACGGTGCAACAATGGGCTGCTGACTTTATTGAGGAATTAGGAGAGGTTTATAAGAAAAATAAGAACCTGCAAGAAAAAATTATACGGACGACACAACTGAAAGGAATAAAGAAGCAATATGAAACTGCAACTAAACGGTTGATTTTGTTGGATTATGATGGAACCCTCGTACCTTTTTACCGGAATCCTCTCCAGGCAAAACCGTCCAAAGCTTTATTAGGTTTACTGGCCCATTATGCGGCTGATCCGTCAAACAAAGTGGTAATTACCAGCGGACGGGACTTTTCTATTCTGGAAAAGTGGTTTGGAGACCTACCGGTGGATATGGCCGCGGAACATGGTGCTTTCTATAAAGAAGGTGGGCAGTGGCATGAGAAAGTGAAGGAGGTAGAGTGGGATAAGGATATTATC
>JAJQES010000193.1 GCA_021201565.1 Tannerellaceae bacterium | reverse complement strand
CAATATGGTTATTTTTTTTCGGTTTAATAATCATATTGTTATTTTTTTACAGGAATTTGCTAACAGTGGATTTCCGGAGAAATGACTTCCGGAAATGTGGCAAAAAAGGTGATACGTCACCTCTGAAACGGCTACGTGTAGCCGTTGCCACAGGTAGGCGTACCCGTATTACTCTTTACACGTTCCCGTAGAACTGTCTGCACGTAGCCGTAGTAACGGGAACGCGTAACCGGAGAAATTACAATCCGGAGCCCCCGGAAGGAGAACTATAGTCTCAGAAAAAGAGAACTATAGTCTCATTTAACTTCTGTTCACTTCTCCTTTATCTTTTTATCCGGTACTTTTAAATCTATCATAATGAAAGAAAAAACAGTGTTCCCCGTTACAGGGAATTTCCGGCTACGGGCAACCCTTCTGGAACAGGATAAAAACCGGTTCTATCCTGTCGTTTTTTCTTACAGTTTGTCATAGCTTAACTCCGCGAGAGTCGCGTATCTGAAGGCATGCCCGGGGTTGCGTCTGAATACTCCTGAAATAAGAGGCTTCTCTGACACTTTGTTAAAACTGACATTTTGATATGTCAAAACAAACCTATACAATCCCATTATTCGGTTATAACCTGAAAAGGAATATTAGCTGTTGATACAAATCCGGTATTGTCCAGGACATATCCATATAAGCGGTAGTTGCCCGGCTCCTGTATGGATCCGGTAAACCGGTTTGAGGAAGTTGTGGACACTTCTCCCACTCTTTCGGGGCGTGGTTCCGGGGAACCTCCGAAACCTAAGATGGTGGCTTCCTTCAGAATTTCCCATACGTAGGTCAGATCCTCTTCTTCCCGGTCAGACGCAAAGACTTCTCCGGTAAATGTTTTTCCCGGTAAAATCCGGACACTTTCCACGGCTGTTTTTCCATCTAAAGTAATGCCGGTAATTACAGGAGCTGTCTCATGGAGTTCTTTTCCTTTCCATACGCGCTCCATGGCTTCCACCATAGGCGTTTTTTCACCTTTCAGAGGTAATCCGTCCACCTGGTCTTCCACAAACATACTGAACTAGGTAGGAGTCCGTTCCTCTTTCTGTCCCCATAGAAAAACAAACGAACCTAAACAACGGTCATTTCCCTGGATGTATTTCAGATAACGCTCTTCATATACTATCCTTTTTTCTTCACTGGTTTGTTCAAGCGGTGCACCCCAATCCGTAGATTTTACTTCCCAGAATCCGGTGGGTCCCCATTCGGTGACCATAAACGGACCTTTATAAGAAGAATTACTTACCATTTCTTCTAATTTTACAATAGATACGTATGTATTGATCCCGACAAAGTCCAGAGTAGGAGCATAGTGGGCAATAGAGTCCAGCGCCCGGGGATTATGGGCAATAACGGTGGCTACCAGATGACGTGTATCAATGGATTTAATAAGTTGTGCTATTTCTTCCACAAACTTCCAGGCAGCTCCTATATTGGCATTCCCTAAATCTATTTCATTTCCGATTCCCCAGGCAAAAATAGAGGTATCCTCTTTAAATGCCTCTGCTAATTCCTTTACCTGCCCGCGAACCCTGTTTTTATAATTTTCATCAAAATAAGAAGCTGAATCTTTCATCACACCTATTCCCTGCATAATATACATATGACAGGCCTTTGCCCTTTCAATACTCCTTCTGATGGATTCAATATCTCCTCCCCAGGTACGGAATGCATTGGCGCCGTTTTCAGCTGCCAGTTCGAGCCGCGAGGCTCCTCCAATCCCTTTTATATAGGTAGGAGTTCCATCCATAAACAGCGTAAATTTTCCGTTTTTCTCTTTAATATGTATTCCTTGTGAAGAGGATTTACTTTCACAGCCGGAGATCAGGACAATCAGACAACAACTAAACAGTACATGGATCAGATATTTCATAAAGCTCAAATTTAAAAGGGAAACATACAGGCTGCTAAAGTAATCATTTTTTTCTGTAATTTTACTGTAAATTAACAGCCTATGGATATCCGGAAATTATCCCAAAGTAAATAAGCGATACGAAATATAAACAGTCCTGCATACCCCTTCCGGTTTAACAGGACTAATCAGGCTTTTTATCTAACTAATCCTTTCGTACGTAATTCCTTAACAATCGTTTCAGAAAAACTTTTAGCTAAGGAAGAGGCGCTTCCCGGATCGGTTGTACTTGTCTGTGCTGAGTAAATTAATTCATCATCATTATTTACCGTATAGATTTCCGCCTGCAACACATAATTGGTTGTAGTGGTATAATAACCCGGTGTATACATGGTATCATAGAGAGACCAATATCTTCTGTAATAACGACGCGAACCGTAATAGTAAGGTGTAGAATAATAGGTACCGGGAACATATCTTATATCTTTATCTTTATTGATCAGGGAAACGATCATTACGGAAGTGTAATCGGAACCTCTTAGCTGGCCTGCAATTTCCTCTTCAGTGGAACCCCGGAATCCCTGGGGACCTAATAGCTGGAACGCGGAACTTGCGTTGATGCCGTATTGTCCTAATTCGGCTACCATAGCCTGTTCTGTTTTCACTCTTTCTTCCCTGTCGACCATCACGCCAACCACTAATACTTTCTGCATCAGATCAGCCGGAGGATTACTGACACTCCAGGAGGATGTTAATTTTGTCGTGTTACATCCGGTCAGTACCAGGACCAGCCATACGG